>JBHHWX010000205.1:0-10031 GCA_046756745.1 bacterium
ATCTGACTCTCAGTGCCTGAAAATCCCTCGGCGAGACGCCTTCGGTAAGTGGTTTTTGGGTTTTTCGGCAAAGCTTCTAACACTTGTCATTGATTGGGACTTGAAATTTGCGATTTATTTGGAATTTGGTCTTTTGCTTTTTAGGATTCGCGGTTTCGCCACACCGTGGCTTACTTTGACGCAGGTTTTAAAATCTCGGCGATTTCGTCCCAGTATTTGTAGCGTTCAATGGTGCTGACATCGTACAAATAAAGACCGTTTGTTTGGCTCAAGGCTGTTTGCACGGATGCTTTAAAAGTCTCGCTGTCGTTCTTGTATAACCCGATCAAAACCGAGGCATAAACCGGACAGACATTATCAACGACTTCCATCGAAGCAAGCGAGCTGCCCTCCACGCTCATCCACCACTCCGCGCCGGCCTGCTCTGAGTCTTGTATGGAAATCCGGGGGAAGTAGCATCCTACGATGAGATAATTGAGAAGTTCGGCAACCGCTGTTTTATAGTAATCGCGCTTTGCCCAATCCTCTTCAATAAGATTCGTATCGCTGGCCCAGTTCAAACCGTATTCGTAGTAGGTCGGATACCACGCGCCCGCATACAACCCAACCGGCAAAGTGGGGTCGATCCGGTTGATATCTGCGACTAAGCGGTTGAGAAATCGATGCATGGCTTTCGCACGAAACTCGATCCACTCGGGGAAATAACGTCCGGGAACCACTGCCCATTCCCCATCCTCAAGCTGCCATTGGTAAATGTCTTCCGGCCACCATTGAATCTCTTCTTTAGGCCCCAGAGCGGCTTCAAATAGCTTCTTGGTGTGATCGGAAAAATCCGACTCGATGCCGGAGAATTGCGCCCGGTCCAGAATGAGGCCGTCCACAGAATATTTTTCCAAAAACTCTTTTATCAAGCTGATCTCGTAGTCCTGCACTTCCGGCAACAAAGGATTCACATAAGCGGCGGAGCCATAGGCCCATTGCGTAATCGGCTTTACAGCAGGCTCACCCTCCTCTACAACGTAGACCTGCGTTTGCCAGTTTTCCCGCTCTTGATAAACCAAACCCTGGCGTTGCAGCATATGTCCCTCGGCAAAAACCGGAAAGACCGCATAGATCTGTAACTGCTGCTTCCTGCCCTCCTCTAAAAAAACCTCAACAACATCAAAACCCATTGGCGTCCGGTAATTATCCCATTCCAACAATTGTGGCGCCAATTGACTCTCATAGATAACTTCACCTGTGAGACACTTGCTCATGAGCGCAATCGCGCCGATACCCGATTCTCGGGCCTTGGTTAAGATATTGATTATCCCTGACCGGCTGTAAATCTCTCGTATGTTTAACAACGGGTCAACCCAGAGGACCGCGACTTTTTCATTTTGCTGGGCTGCGCATACATTCAGCATACCTAAAAGCACAATAAGAGAAAATCCAGCTTTGTTCAATTTCATATCAGTCACAATCGCTTAGACAAGATATTTGCTGAATATCACGGATAAGGAACCCAGTACGGTCAAGACAACACCTAAAACTAAATTTTTGCGTTGTTTTATCAGGGAGATGCCGAATGAAAGCAACATCAAACCGGCAAAAATGGAAAACCGGTAAGCGCTCAGACCGACGATTAAACAGAACACCCCCCAAATAATCCACTTCTCTCCTGAAGTAAAACCGCGCTTTTCTTTATCATTCGGTTTCTTTTTCATGATTGCTGTAATTTAAAAAAGCAATCGGCTTTTGCAAGCAAAAAGGGTGCGGTTTGGTAATTGGTCAGTTACTGTCAGTTACGGGTGGGTGGCGGTGTACAAGCTTCTGCTTGCTCTGGGAGGGGCGCCATAAAACACGCTGAAGCGTGAACACCCAACGAATGTCCCATTCCTGACTGATACCCGCATTACCTGTAACTGACCGTTTACTTGGCTGCCACTATTTTTCTTGACTATTGACGGCGATTTAACTTCTTTACATTACAGAACTCAATAATTTCAAAGAAAGGATTTAACATGAATTGGACAGAGCTCTTAGAAGAAGAGATCGGATTTACCTATAAAGTGACCGAAGAGTTACTGAATCTGGTCGATGAAGATAAGCTCGATTGGAAACCTTCAACAGGCAGTAATTGGATGACAACTGGCCAAGTTCTCATGCACATAACCGGCGCGTGCGGCGCTGCGATGAAGGGCTTCGTCACCGGTGATTGGGGGATGCCGGAAGATTTTGACCCCAGTAATATGTCGCCGGAGGAAATGCTGCCCCTAGCAGAAAAGCTGCCAACCATCGGCAGTCTCGCCGAAGCAAAGAAGCTTTTGGCTGAAGACAAGCACCTGGCTTTCGAGATGCTGGCGAAATGTGATGAGCACAAGCTTGCTAATGAAATCGCTCCCGCCCCCTGGGATGCAGCCGAGATGGTCCTGGGGCACCGGCTTCTGCACATGATAAATCACCTCGCGCAGCACAAAGGCCAACTGTTTTATTATCTGAAGCTGCAAGGAAAGCGGGTTCATACCGGCAATCTCTGGGGGATATAAAGCCACTTTCACGACTGTTCGACGAAACGCTTACGATGGGACGGCCCTCGGCGAGACGCCTTCGGTAAG
This sequence comes from bacterium, assembly GCA_046756745.1. Lineage (GTDB taxonomy): Bacteria > Zhuqueibacterota > Zhuqueibacteria > Oceanimicrobiales > Oceanimicrobiaceae > JBHHWX01. The sequence goes on from JBHHWX010000205.1 coordinate 2,598, forward strand.
TGAGCTCGGACTTTCTGTCCGGACTCGTTGTTCCTTACACACAGTTCTTCTGTATACTATTGAGGTTCTCATGGCATCACAGCACACAATCAAAGTCGGCATCATCGGCGCCGGAAGAATGGGAAATCTGCATGCCGGGCATCTCGCGTATCGAATCCCGAATGCGACCCTGGCCGCAATCGCAGATCTGAACCCACAGAAAGCGCTTAAAACCGCAGAGGCCTTTCATATCCCAAGAGCAACAGAGGATTATCGTGAGATTTTAGACGATGCGTCCATAGACGGCGTTCTCATTTGCTCCAACACCGATAGCCATACTTTTCTCATCAAAGAAGCCGCCTCCGCCGGCAAACACATCTTCTGTGAGAAGCCCATCGATGTGAATCTCGAAAGCATCGCCGCAGCTTTACAAGCGGTCGAAGACGCCGGGGTGAAACTTCAAGTTGGTTTCAATCGTCGATTTGACGCCAATTTTCAAAGCATCAAAAAGAAAATTGCCGCCGATAAGATCGGCCAGCCCCACATCATCCGGATTACCAGCCGGGATCCCGAACCGCCGCCGTTTGAATATCTCCCCACTTCCGGCGGTCTTTTTTTAGACATGTCCATTCATGACTTCGATATGGCCTGTTTCCTATTGCAAAACGAGGTTGTGGAGCTCTACGCCACGGGCGATGTTCTCGTCGACTCGAGATTCAAAGAAGCAAACGATATCGATACCGCGGTCGTCACATTAAAATTCAGCTCCGGCGCTATCGGAGTCATCGACAACAGCCGGAAAGCGGTCTATGGTTACGATCAACGTGTGGAAGTCTTCGGCTCGAAAGGTTTGATACAGGTTTCGAACAACACGCCGGACAATCACGTGCTGATGACCAGCGAACGTGTGGAATCATCCAAACCGCTGTACTTTTTTCGGGAGCGGTATAAAGAGTCGTTCATCGCCGAGATACAAGCCTTTGTCAACGCCATCTTGAACGACACCGAGCCCCTCATTTCCGGGAAAGACAGCGTCACTCCCGTTTCAATCGCTTTGGGGGCGAACCGCTCATTGTTTGAAAATCGCCCGGTGAAAATGAGCGAGATGATGTCCTAAATGGCAACGACGCACATTCCTTCCAAAACCCAGGCTGAGTTTGAAATCCGCTTCATCTGGTGGGCTTTGGGAATCGCGATTTTCGGAGGATTCGCACTTGGGGCTCACGTCGTTTCCGTCATTGGCTTCGATTTCCCCTTAGGTAAAGGATTCTCCAGCTACATCCAAATTCACGGTCACGTTCAGTTTGTCGGCTGGGCGGGCTTGCTCATATTAGGCATCAGTCTCCACTTCCTGCCGCGGCTGGCGGGACTTCCCATAAAAAATCCCCAAAGACCCGCAACAATCCTTCGGCTGATTGTCTCCGGTTTGATCATTCGATTTGTAGGGCATTCTTTTTTACCGTATCTCACGAAAAGCGCCCTCCTCACGCCGGTATCCATTCTCGTCACCCTTTCCGGTTTATTGGAATGGCTCGGAATCGTGTTTTACATCATCACGGTCTACCAGACTACACACGGCGCGCAAGGTGTGGACAAGCAGCCGGCCTTGCACTCGATAAAACCGTTCATGATGATCATGCTCATGGGCTGGTTCTTATACGCCACGTTTAATATTGCGCTTCTGGTCAACATGACGGCCGGCAAGAACGTCATTCTGAATCCGTCGTGGAACGAATTTGCCGTTCAGCTCTTTTTCCATTTTGTCCTGCTGCCGGTCACATTTGCTTTTTCAATCCGCATGTTTCCGCTTTTTCTGAGACTGCCTGCCATCGACTGGCCGGTCCGGCGCTTTGCTTTTTCTTATATCCTCGCCATAACGCTGCAACTTTTGCCCAATCTTCCACCAATTGCCGCGGTCATTTCGAATGTGCCATTCTATGTTTCCGGCGTCGGGCTTATCGCAAAAGGCAGCGCCATTCTGTGGTTTGTGTGGAAGTTGGACCTCTTCACACGCCGCCGCCCGCCCTGGACCATCCACCGGGTGCTTGAACCCGGGCCGGAGCGTAAGCCCACTCGCGCAGGGCTGCCCGATTACGGCGAATTCGGGCGCTTCGAAAGGCTGATTTATTCGGCCTATGCCTGGCTCCTGCTCGGGGCCGTTCTGGATATTCTCTCCGGGCTGGCAATACTGCTGGACTGGACCGTTCCCATCAGCAGCGACGCGATTCGCCACACCTACTTATTAGGCTTTGTGACACAGCTCATCCTGGGTATGGCGGTTCGCATGATCCCGGGCTTTCTCCGAAAAAAACGTGTGGCTGTTCCGGAGTTGGTGGAGGTGACTTTTTGGCTGGCCAATGTGGCGGCTGTTAGCAGAGTCGTTCCGTTAATCCTACCGTTAGCGTTGTATGAGCTTTTGCCGGGCATTGAAATAATCACTCAAAGCTTTTTGGGATTCTCGGGTATTTTTGGGTTGGCGGCAGTTGTGTGCTTGACAATCAATCTCAAAAAGACGGCAAATAATTAATGATTGACCGAAAACTCGAAAAATACGCGATTTAAAAACCTCTTAGCGAAGGCGTCCAGCCGAGCGCTTTCTACCCTAAGCGAGTGTGCAAAATTAAGTTGGCAATTTTATCTGGCAACAGTAACATTTGTTTCTTAACGCCGAGATACAAACACTTAAAGGCAAAACAATTTGTATCGAAAGCAGAAATTCACCCTCGGCCAGAAGGCCTTCGGGCTAGTGAGAATAGTTTTCGTTTGGCGCTTTGTAAAAACAAGTGATTACAACGCCCCGGCGACGAGACTTAGAGCTTATTTCTGTATTTCTGAGTTTTCGGTCAATTTCTCATTACGCAACATGAAACCTGCACCCACCGTGAAGGGCCTAGAATGAAAAATTAGTTGACTCTTGGTCATAAAAGCCTTAGAATGATAAAGCTTCTGGCTATGAATTTGTTCACCCATGGATAACAGACATGAAGCTCTCAAACTCCCATTCAAAATTGTTCGACACGCTCATCATCGTAGCGATGATATTAAGCGTGGAAAAGGGTTATGCGATGAATGGTGAGATTTCCGGAATGGTCACAAACGGAAAGAGGAGTCTCCCCTACGCAAAAGTCACAATAAAAACCACAAAAAGATGGACCACCACGGACCGGTTTGGCCGATTCACTTTCGATGGCGTCGCTTCGTCAGATACTCTCATCGTCACAGCTTGGACGCCAGGTTACTATAACGGCGAAGCCAAAGCGGTTGCAAACGATACCAACATCGTCATTACACTCAATTCTTTACCGCGGGAAGATAACGCGGACTATGAGTGGCGTTCCCCTGAGCCGGATTCGACAAACGAATTCCAGTGTGGGAATTGCCACGCGGATGTTATTTTTGAGCAATGGCGCACCAACGCCCATGCCAATTCGGCAACAAATCCGTTTTTTCTTGCGCTGTATTATGGTACGGATCTCAATGGACACCCGGATACCGGAGTTGGTTATAAACGCGATTTCAAACACACACGCGGCAATTGCGCCACCTGTCACATACCTGGCGCGGCCGCCAACAATCCCTGGGGGATCGATCCCAAAGAAGTCACCGGGGCCAGCCAAAACGGCGTGTTCTGCGATTTTTGCCACAAAGTCTATCGTGTCAAGCCAAGCACAGGTCAAGGGACCACAGGCGTCCTTTCGATTGAATTGCTGAGACCGCCAAAAGATAGGCAGACTTTTTTCGGCCCTTACGTGGATGTGAAGGACCCGGATTCCTATTCTCCGCTTATACAGAAAAGTGAATTTTGTTCGCCGTGTCATACAGGGAAATTTTGGGGCATCCCGGCGTATAATTCATTTCCCGAGTGGCAAGCCAGCCCTTATCCTCTGTTGAACGTACAGTGCCAAACATGTCACATGGCGCCCGATGGCGTCACCACAAATTTTGCTCCGGGCAACGGTGGTTTTGAACGCGCCCCCTCGACCATTCCATCGCATCTCCTGCCGGGTTCCCGCGATCCCGATATTCTTACACATTCCGTAACCATGCAGCTCTCCGCTTGGCAGCAACGCGACTCCGTCGTTGTGATGGTGACCATTATCAATGATAAAGCCGGGCATCATGTGCCGACCGGCCGGCCTTCCAGGAATATGATATTGCTGGTTGAAGCTCAAGACAAAAACGCCTCGCCTTTGAATTATATCGGAACAGAAAAAGTGCCCGTGTGGGGTGGACTGGGGGAAGAATCGGATGGCATCTATGCCGGCTTAGCCGGTAAAGGCTTTGCCAAGATTCTGGAAGATTTTCAGGAACACTCGCCCGCTCCAAGCTGGCGGCAAACCCGCATTCTAAGCGACAACCGCATTGCCGCTTTTGTCTCAGATACCTCCTATTATTACTTCGAGGCGCCAACAGCACGGAACAAAATCGCAGTTTCAGCCAAACTGATTTACCGGCGTTTCTTCAAGCCCTGGATGGATGAGAAGAAGTTTGACATTCCGGATATCGAAATGGAGAATGAAATGGTGGAGATTGTGACCACACCGATATTTGTGGAAAAATCTGTTAAAAAGAGAAAAGTATTTCACGATTGACGAAGTTGTGTTTGCGGAAGAAGGGGATATGTCGCTTTTAGGAGCAAGAACGTTAGAAGGACTCAATCTCATCGTGGATTCGCGACAAAAGAAACTCGTTTCTGCAGGTCCATTGCCAGTCGCGGAATAGGATGGGCTCTTAGGATTTGTTGCCCGCTTGGCTAGCGGACGTAATTTCTACCAAATCAAAATGGGTGATTTTAGGGATGTAAAAAAGTCGTTGTTCTTAAAATAGATTGGAGAAGAGCCATGAGACATCTATTTTTAGCCATTATTGTCATTGGATTTTATTTCTGCAATGGATATTCTCAAACTATAGTCTTTCAGGATGACTTTGAAGACGGCAATGCTTTCGACTGGGATTACGAGAACGGATGGCAGGTTATTTTAGAGGACACAAATCATGTCTTTGAAGGGATAGGACACAAATGGGCCACGCCGAAAATGGACTTTGTCAACAATGCGACTTTTCAAGCGGATTTTAAATTGGTTTCCGGGGGTTATCATTTTAATGTTATGTTTCGCTCAGGTCGCTACTTTTTTCCGATTCATCCGACTTTCATTCAGTTTATGGCCGACGAATCGCCAGTCGATGATGTCACGATTGATGTTGGCGAAGACGTGTGGCATACTGTAAAAGTCACTCTCGAAGCCACACAAATGAAATTCTTCTTAGACGATTCCTTGTTATTTGAATACGACGATTCGGTCCGGCTTGCCCTGTTTGGCAAACCCGCATTAGAAGGAGGCGATCATATCTATGTTGACAATGTTTTGGCTACCACGAAGGCGGCCAACCAGCAGGAGTCTCAGTGGGTTCGCACCGGCGGGCCTTTGGGTGGAATTGGCTATGACGTTCGAGTCGATCCCACCGACGCCAATATTATTTATGTGTCGGACGTGTGGGCCGGCGTGCACAAAAGTTATGACGCCGGCAAAACCTGGCACCCACGAAATGAGGGCATCATCAGCCGGACCGGTCCAACCGGCGACGCCATTCCCATTTTCAGTCTGACCGTCGATCCTAACGATCCCAACATTATTTGGTGTGGCACGCGCGGGAAGCGCGGCGTCTATAAATCAGTCGACAAAGCTGAACATTGGGAATTGAATGTCAACGGTATTCCCGATACAGACAGGTTATCCTTTCGTTCTTTCGCCATACAGCCAGGCAATTCTGATATTGTTTACTGTGGCACTGAGTGGGCGCTTAGTGGAGATGAAATACCTGCGGGCCAGTCGTCCGCGTCGATGGGTAAAATTTACAAAACCAGCGATGGCGGCGAATCCTGGACAGAAGTACTTATGTCGGATGCGTTGGTGCGCACCATTGTCATCGATCCAGTTGACCCGAACATTGTTTATGCAGCGACGGGATTCTTTGATCGTGATGATGTGCAAGAGATGGGGATTTGGAAGAGCACCAATGCCGGCGAATCCTGGGAAAATATCACCCGGGGTATGTCCAACCTCACAGTTGGCGACATCGAAATGGATCCACAGAACCGGAATATACTGCTGGCGACTTCAGGTCGGCTAAGTGGCTTCGGCGGCGGTCCCAACGCCGAGCGCGGAGAAATACTCCGCTCTATCGATGGTGGTCATAATTGGACGCGTCAATTCGGTTGGAATCCCGGGCAACCGTTCACATATGTAGAGATCGACGAATCCAATCCCAATATTGTTTACGCGGCAGCCTCGGATCGAGGCTTTTTCAAAAGTGTCAATCGCGGTTTGACCTGGCAAAGAACGACTTACAATCCACCTTATGTGAATCCGGGGCACATTATCAGTATCACAACGCACAAAGACAAACCCAACTGGCTGATCACAAACAGCTACGGAGGCGGCGTCTTTGTTTCGGAAGACGGCGCGAATTCCTGGAAGGCAGCCAGCCAGGGATACACCGGCTGCGAAATCGCCGACATTGCCGTTGCCAGAGATAATCCGTTAAAAATCTACGCGGTCGCTCGCAGCAGCGTTTTTAGAAGTTTAGACGGAGGCGACACCTGGCACGGGATTGGCGCCATGAGGACGACCTTCAACAACGTCCCCATGGGACCGCTGGAGATGCGAAGCATCGCCGTTCACCCGAACAATTCCAACGTTGTGTTGGCCGGGGACCAGGAACGTGCGATTTTCCGGACAACGGATGGCGGCAAGCGCTGGGCAACCGTGTTCATGCTGCCCGGCGATGAAATCAACACCATAGCCTATTCGCCCTCAGTTCCCTCGATTGTGTATGCCGGCGCTGTCGTTCGGGGCGGATATACCATTGACCGGCCTTTTCCATTCAACCCGACCCGTCCCAGCCTCGGTATGTTGAAATCGACAGATGGCGGGCTCACCTGGGATTACATCAATAATGGATTAGAAACGACCAAAAAGAATGTCAACGATATTGCCGTCCATCCAACGAATCGCGATATTGTTTATATCGGCACGTTAAACTCGGGCGTCTACAAAACCGTCGATGGCGGCGATTCCTGGTTTGCGGCCACAGAGGGTATCCAGGTTCCGGATGTCCGCGCTTTAGCACTTGACCGTTCTCATCCTGACGTGTTATACGCTGGCAGTCAAAACGGCGGGATTTATAAAACGACCGATGCTGGTCTGACCTGGCAGCCCAGCGTGCTCGGTATGGATCCGGAAGCGGCCATACGTTCCATCGTCATCGATCCAACGAATTCGCAAATCGTTTATGCCGGCGACTGGTCAACCGGAGTTTATCGTTCAAAAGACGGCGGCCAGACCTGGTGGCACATAAATGACGGGCTGAGAACACGCGCAGTACAGAGGCTTGCCCTGAGCGAAGACGGGAAAGTGCTGTATGCGGGGACTCAAGGCGAAGGCGTGTTCAGAT
>JBHHWX010000206.1:0-9936 GCA_046756745.1 bacterium
CGCCCCGAGGACGGGGCTTAGAGCTTATTTCTGAGTTTTCGGTCAGACACTATATAGTACATAACATGAACCCTGACACAGTTGTTCGTCATACACCTCAAACAATCCCGGCCGATCCAGCGGCCGCCTCCGGCCGTTCTTTGCTTTTTTCTTCGCGGTATTCGCTTGCTCGATACGCCGCAACCGGATCGATGGCGCCGCCGCTGCGATATCGCGCCATGGCTAAGATAGGGGAGACGTCGGTTGTAAAAGCGTGCTTCAAAGTCTGCAACGACAGGATCGCATCGTTGGATTCTTGATACGCTGCCAGCGCGTTGCGGTCGACCAAGTGAGCTTGGACATAAGCCCGCTGTACTTCGATGGCGCTCAGCATCAGCGATTCGATGGGATCGCTGACGTTGTGAGATTGATCCAGCATGTATGCGGGGTCGAAATCCGGGAGGTTACGCAGCTCTGCATCCACTAATTCGTTGAAAATGAGAAAGAGTTGAAACGGCTGCAGCGAACCGGTGTCCAGATCGTCATCGCCGTATTTGCTGTCGTTGAAGTGGAAGCCGCCAAGCTTGCCAAACTGGATCAGCCGCGAGACGACCATTTCGATGTTGACCGTTGGCGCGTGGTGACCGAGATCCACGAGGGAAAACGCCTTCGGTCCCAATTCATTCACGCACCAGTAACTGACGCCCCAATCGTTCAACACCGTCGAATAAAAAGCCGGTTCGAACAGCTTGTGTTCGATGAAAAGTCGCCAGTCCTTTGGCAAGGCAGCATAAATTTCTCGCACGCTTTCCATATAGAGGTTGAGAGCGTTCTGGAAATTCTGCTGCCCAGCAAAGTTGCCGCCGTCGCCGATCCACACCGTGAGCGCCTTCGAACCCAACTCTTTACCGATTTCGATGCATTCGATGTTGTGCTGAATGGCCTGCTGGCGTACGGCTTTTTGCGTGTGGGTTAAACTGCCGAATTTGTAGGAAAGCTCCTGCCCTGGCTGATCTTGAAATGTGTTCGAGTTCATGGCATCGAAACCCATCCCGAGATGTTCGGCAAATGCTTTTAAAGCCGGCAAGTCGTCGGTTTTATCCCAGGGAATATGCAGCGAGACGGAGGGGGTCATTCGCACCAATTGTTGAACGGTGGCGCAATCCACCAGCTTGTCGAAAATGTCTCGCGGCTCGCCGATTCCTGGAAAGCGGGCAAAGCGTGTTCCGCCGGTCCCCACGCCCCAAGAGGGCAGGGCAACTTGTAAGTGCAGCGCTTTTTGGATGAGTGCTTCGATGTTGATCTTTCTACGGGCGAGCTGGTTGCCGAGATGTTCGTAGTCGTACTTCAGATCAGCAACCTGGGTTTGATTTTGTTTTTGGATAAATTCTTCTTTAATACGAAAACCACGACTCATACAAACACCACCTTCACTGTTACTTTTTAGTGACTTGGTATGCTGTCTGGTTTGTCGATTTCGACCAGAATGCGGTTAAGAGATGACGATTAGTAAAAAACAAAAGTTTTTGATTAACAACAAGTAAAAATTGGTTCTATCGTATTACTGCTGAACTATTGCATTTTTGTGGAAAAGATTTCTTGAGACAAACATTAATCATCGAATGTGTGAAAATTTCAAAAACATGCTAAAAAACAGCCACGGATGCACACGGATTGCACACGGATAAAATGAATTTAGAACATGAAGATTCAGCGCTTGGCGCCCAACATAGACACCGTTTTGCAGATAACAATTGCTCAAATTCAAAACAAATAAAACAAATAAATAATGTCAAAATAATTAAAGTCAAAATGATTAACCTGAACTATTCATAGGTCTAATGTTTTGTTTATTAAAAAAATCTGTGTAATCCGCGTTCTTTTTTTTGCACTTTTTTGCATAAGTTCGGCTGTAATAATATAGAGTCTAAAAATTGAGAGGCGCTTGCTTTTTCTCGATACTTTTATAAATTTATGTACATGCGATGTAAAATACAACTGAAACAACCATGCCGACTATTCGAATCGCGGTTATAGGACTCAGTGGATGCGCCGCTGTCCATTTACAAGCTGTCGAGTGGCTGCAGGAGCGCGGTGAGGCAAAACTCAGCGCGGTGGTGGCGCTTCCTTCGGAGCGTGAACGCTACCCCGGTTTAGTCGAAGTTTTGGGTATGCAAAAAGTCGTGTTGTTCGACAGCATTCAGGCATTTCTGCAAACCGCCGAAAACGCTGGCGATATTTTGACCGTCCCGATTGGCATTCACCAACATGTACCGGTAAGCATTGCCGCCTTGCAAGCCGGCTTCCATGTTTACTGCGAAAAGCCGGTTGCAGCCACCATCCAGGAAGTAGACCAACTCATCAGAGTTCAACGAGAAACCTCGCGAAAAATTCTCATCGGGTTTCAGCACATTTACAGCCGCTCCGTGCAAAGGCTAAAAGAACGTATCTGTGACGGTAGATTGGGGCCAGTGAAATCGATTGCACTCTTACACGGCTGGCCGCGAAGTCAATCCTATTACACCCGCAACGACTGGGCGGGCCGGCTTCGTTTAGAAAAAACCTGGGTGCTCGATTCTCCGGCCAACAACGCGATGGCTCATTATCTTTTCAACATGCTCTACCTCGCTTCTTCGAAACCCGATGAGGCTGCCTCGCCAAGCCGCGTTCAGGCCGAACTCTACCGGGCGAACCGCATCGAAAGCGCCGATCTTATCCAAGTCAAATTTGTGACTGAAGCAGAGGTTCACGGTCACGCCGTTCTTACACATTGCACTAAAAACGAAATCGGGCCTGCCATGAAAGTCGTGTGCGAAAACGGGCATGCCGATTGGCAAACGGATGAAGGAGTCACCCGGGTTCAATATAAAGATGGTACAAACGAGCGGTTCGATAATCCGGACCATCCAAACTGGCGTTTTGACGCGTTCCGAGACTTGATCTCCGCCGTCTATCATGACTCGCAGCCGCTGTGCACGCCGGAGTTTGCGCGTGCACATACTTTGCTCATCGACGCTCTGCACGAAAGCTGTCCGGGAATTGTCACCATCCCGGAAGAATTCATCGAAGAAGAAATCGATTGGCAAGATCATCCACCTGACACTCAAGCGCTTTTTCGACGGGTGAAAAATCTCGACGAAGACATGCGAATCGCTTTGGAAGAAGACTTGTTTTTGAGTGAATTGGACCTTCCCTGGGCGAAAGCTGTGAAATCTGAGTTGTTTGAAACGGCGGGCTACAATTTTTTTCCGCAGGCACGCATTGAATCCATCACACAGAATTCTTGAAACTACCGTAACTATTCAGGTACATATTGGAAGGCAAAACTTTAGGGCAACACAATTGTTTTGCCTAAAATCGTTTTGCCATTTTGGGGGCGTTACCTGAATAGTGGCAGAGGTTCGTAAAAAGCAACGAACCTGATTTTATATGAGAAACTTAAACATCTACACCCTGTCATGCCCGAATGTTTTAATCGGGCATCCAGTTTTGAATTAAATCATGGATTCCCGATAAAAGATTTCGGGAATGACAACTTTAAAAAATTCAAGTTTCTTGAAAGTTACAAACTACCCAATATCCGGGCTGCTTAAAATCCACTTCCACACTGGCCGGTAAAGGATAGTTTTGTTCCCGATCTTTTTGATTGCAGATTCGTCGCTGGTGAGGATGAGTACACTTTTAGCCTCTATTGAACTGTTTCTTGGATCAATTTTACGTTAAATTGAACTGTATTCAGTTCAATTTAACGTAATCTAAAAAACTGCAATGTCAATATTAATCTTTGCGATACTGAAGCTTGGCTGAAAGGACTATTTTCTTAGCGAAGGCGTTCCCGCCGAGCGAGTTTTACTCCAACTCTGTGTCCAAAAACCCTCGGCGAGACGCCTTCGGGAAGTGATTTTGGACTTTTCGTCCAAGCTTCTAGGGTGACAAGGGAGACATGAATCGCTTGAATTTTTCAAAATGGTTTAGCATATTCTTTTCAATACCGTACACTGCTACAGGTAATTTTGATTATAATTTCCCATAACGATTTCTAAGATGATCGTTCGAGAGGTTCTGCGAAATACAGAAACGTTGCTCATACCTGAAAAGCCTTTACTCGTTGAGCAAACCAGTGCAGCCGAACTGTTAGAACTTTTAACTCCTGCTGCCAAATTAAGCTTTGAAAACTTACCTGCCTCAGAAAGAGGTGTGTTTAGATTAGCAACCGCCGGAAACACCGCGTTCCCTACAAACAGATTTCTTTCACAAGCTCCCAAAGAAAAATCCTGGGCTTACCTTCGAATTTCGGCTGATGGGGCTGGTGAGCTGATTGTCTCAGAGGCGTCTGTGCTTTATCCTTATACCATGAAATTGGTAGAAGATTTCGGGGGTTACCCAGCTAAGCTTTTTAAAGAGGGGAAATACTATACCACAGCCTTTCGCTGGCATCGTCCCCTCTTCGATAATCTTTTAACGCAGGTCTGGCGCAGCGCCCGTCACTTCGATCCCGGGGCGCACATCCGCGAGATGGCCAGAGCCGGATACACCCACGTCGAAGTCAACGGCATGGCGGCGCTGGAACCCTGTGAAGAATCCGTAGGCGGCGAGTTTTATGCGCCGTTTTATTCGTACGGTTTGGCCCTCGACCAGTACGTGGACAGCGACTTGAACCGGGGCATCTATCCGGCGGAGTACCTGAGCGCCAATCTCAATCTGCTCAAAGAAAACGCCCGACTGGCGCGAAAATACGGGCTTGAGCCGGGCCTCCTCTGTTTCGAACCGCGCTCGGTTCCGGAAAAGCTTTTGCAAGAATATCCCACCTTACGCGGCGCCCGCGTCGACCATCCGTTTCGCAGCCGCAAGCCGCGTTACACGTTGGCGCTGGCGCATCCTCGGGTGCAGGCTCACTACCGCGAGTTGATGCAAAAGCTGCTTCGGGAAGTCCCGGACCTCGCCTACATGAGCATCTGGAGCAACGACAGCGGCGCCGGCTTCGAGCATACGAGCTCGCTTTACGTTGGAAGGAACGGTGGACCGTACTTGATTCGAGAGTGGCGAACCCACGCTGATATCGCCGAAGCCGCGGGTAAAAATGTGGTGCAGTTCATGCGACTTTTGCGCGACGCAGCGGCGGAGATGAATCCGAAGTTTCGCGTCAGCATTCGTCTCGAACCCTTCAAAGACGAGCACCAGGCCATTATGGAAAATCTCTCCAAGCAGCTTGATATTGAGGCGCCCTCACTGCTGGTTCGCGGATACGACCTCCCGTATACGCACGAAAAGTACTCCGATAATCACGGCGTCGCCGGAACCGTGCATCACATTCGGATGCGGCCTGAAGAAAGCGAACTTTTGAAAAAACTCGAATCGCGCGGCAGCCACACGCATGTGATCTATTCCCACGGCAACGGCTTTAACTTTGAACCTTTGCTGGGGATTCCTTTCCCGTGGCTGCTTTTTGCGAAATTACAAGCGATGGCGGAAATCGGCGTCGAGCATGCCGCTAATCTCGGAGGCTTTACGCCTTCACGATTTGCACCGTATCACATCAATCAAGAGCTGTTTCGAGAATTCATGCTCCAACCGGGCGTCGATGTCGATGAAGCGCTTCACGAGAAGGCTCGAGCTTGGGCAGGAAAAAACGCCGATGATTTGTTGGATGTTTGGCGCCAGGCGGATGAGGCCATCCGCAGGCTGCCGACGATTCCTCTCTACACCAGCTTCGGCTTCGTTTGGCTGCGCCTCTGGGTGCGCCCGATAATCCCAGACCTGTTGGCTGTGCCAAAGGCAGAGCGGCGCTATTATGAAGATTTCATGGTCAGTTCTGTCAACAACACCAATTTAACGGACCTCGGTCGGGATGTGCTGTTTCAGTTGATTAGCCAAGAATCCGGTAAACAGTTTGTCGAAAGAGTGGACGCCTATGTCTTCCCTTATTTGAACAAGGCCATCGACACAGCGGACAAACAAGCTGGGGATATCGAATCGAGCAAAAAATCGAAGACCGCGTTCCACGATCAACACGTTCGGTTGTGCGCGCTGCGCTGTTGGATTGGCACGCTGCGGAGCGTCGCTGGTTGGTGTGCCGGCGTGTACGGTTATTTGGGAGAGGGTGACGCCAAAGCCCAAAACCGCTGGCGGAATTATTTGGATGACATTATCGACTCCGAAATTCGAAACGCGCGCAATCTGCTCGAATTATGGAACACCAGTGACCTGGAGTTTATGGCTGTTTCAGGAAGCGGAGAAACCCCCTTTATTTACGGCGAGAATTTCGGCAAGCTGCTGGAACGCAAAATCGCGCTGATGAAAGAATATCGCCAGGTTGAACCAAACATCGATCGCGATATCATTTGGAAGGTCTGATTTGAAGATCCCGGATTTTACCGAAGAGCATGGGCATGAGGTAACCCTGGGGCTGTCCAAAAAGTCAATAAACACCCTCCCTTCATGCTGAGCGAAGTCGAAGCATTCTTGTTATTACGCTACTTATGAACCCTTCGACTCCGCTCAGGGTGAAGAACTGGGACTTTTGGGGACAGCTCCAGGGTCTTAGTCATATAAATCAAAGGAGCAATTATGTCAAAACCGTTTCCCTCTGATTCACTTTTAAAAACCCTGCGACGAGGCGTCGTCATTCCGGCTCACCCGCTGGCGCTCAATGCCGAGAGAAAATTCGACGAAAAACGCCAACGCGTCTTAACCCGCTATTATTGCGCAGCCGGAGTGGGCGGCATTGCCATTGGCGTGCACACTACGCAATTCGATATTCGCAATCCGAAAATCGGATTATACGAGCCGGTTCTGTCGCTGACGGCTGAAACCATGAGCGACTTTGAAGCCACCACCGGAAAGGAGCTGGTGCGGGTCGCCGGCATTGTTGGCCGGACCGAACAAGCGGTTCATGAAGCCGCGTTGGCCGCTGAGCGTGGATTCCACTTTGGGTTAGTCAGTTTGGGTGCGCTAAAAGATGCGCCAAACTCACAGCTCCTGCAACATTTGGACGCGATTTCAGAAATCATTCCGATTTTCGGATTTTACCTGCAGCCTGCAACCCAGGGCCGGGTGCTCGATTACGCCTTCTGGCGCCGGGCGGTCGAAATCGAAAATATGCTTGCCATCAAAATGGCGCCGTTCAACCGTTACCGCACACTGGACGTGGTGCGTGCGGTCGCGGAGTCCGGGCGCGGCAACGAGATCGCGCTCTACACCGGCAACGACGACAACATCGTCTTCGATTTGCTCAGCGAGTTCACATTCGGAGACGATAACACGCCGCCGCTGCGCATCGTCGGCGGCTTGCTCGGGCATTGGGCCGTGTGGACGAAACGCGCCGTGGAGCTGCTCGAGGAGATTCACGAAATCAAGGCCTCGCACAAAGCCGCGACGAACCGGCTGTTCGTCCTTGCTCAGCAAATCACCGACGCCGACTCGGCCATTTTCGACGCCTGCAACGAATACACCGGCTGCATCCCCGGCATTCACGAAATTCTGCAGAGGCAGGGGTTGCTAGAGGGACGCTGGACTTTGAACCCCAACGCAGACCTCTCTCCGGGACAATTAGCCGAAATAGAGCGCGTTTGTGCAGCCTATCCGCATTTGCAGGATGATGAATTTGTGCGAGATGGTCTCGATGAATGGATGAGTTAAATTGATTGCTTATTTGGGTAGAAATCGTTAAAATCATTTGGGTCTTTCCAAAAGAAGATTGAATGGCCAACAAAGAAAACAACAACAAATCTCTCGAAACTGCCAAGCACTGTTATTTCGATGGAGCGCAAGCGTCTGAGAAATCTTGGGTTCGGCGCATGCGTCCGGCCCAAAGATTTCTCGCCCGGCAAAAACCGCCGGACTCGAAATGACAGCAGTGGGTGCGATGGGCGGAAGACCTACCGGACCGATTGTGGAGATCATGGCGGAGTTGGAGGCACAAGACACAGAGTGTGAGACGTTACTTCTGTTTGTCATTTCGAAAGCAGCGCAGCGACTGAGAAATTTTGGGTTCGGCGCATGCGTCCGGCTAAAGATTTCTCGTCCGGCGAAACCCGCCGGACTTGAAATGACAGCAGTGGGTGTGATGTGCACGATACCTGCCGGGCCAATTATGGAGATCGTGGCGGAGTTGGAGGCACGAGACACAGAGTGTGAGACGTCACTTCTGTTTGTCATTTCGAAGGAGCGCAAGCGACTGAGAACTCTTGGATTCGGAGCATGCGTCCTGCCCAAAGATTTCTCGTCCGGCAAAAAGCGCCGGACTCGAAATGACAGTAATAGGGGTGATGAGCGGAAGACCTGCCGGGCCAATTATGGAGATCGTGGCGGAGTTGCAGTAGTTGCAGTAAGGGCTCAGCGCCCCCTCCCCTTGTCATTTCGAGGGAGCGCAAGCGACTGAGAAATCTTGGGGCAGCGCTGGAAATGACAATCGTATTGGGTGGATGAAAAAAGAAAAATGGCTAAAACGTACTACGTTTATTTACTTACAAACTGGAATAATAAAGTTCTGTATGTTGGCGTGACCAACGATTTGCTACGACGGGTGTACGAACACAAGCAAAAACTCGTCAAAGGATTTACTGAGAAGTACAACGTCAACAAACTTGTCTATTTCGAAGAGACCAATGACGTGACTGTAGCCATTGCCCGAGAAAAAGAAATCAAGAAGTGGGGTAGAGCGAAAAAGAATAAATTAGTTGAAGCTATGAATTCTGAGTGGAAGGACCTGAGTGAAGGTTGGTTTGATTGACTGAATTACAGCTTCCGAATCACACGAAACGTTCCACGCTTGTCAATACCGACGGGAGCGAAGCGACCGAGAAATCTTGGATTCGGCGCATGCGTCCGGCCCAAAGATTTCTCGTCAGGCGAAACCCGCCGGACTTGAAATGACAACAATGGGAGTGATGAGTAGAAAGATCGGCCGGGCCAATTGCGGAGATTGTGACGAAGTTGGAGGCACAGAGTATGAGACGTCACTTCTGTTTGTCATTTTCGAAGGGAGCACGCGACCCCTCCTCTTTGTCATTTCGAGGGAGCGCAAGCGACTGAGAAATCTTGGGACTGCGCTGGAAATGACAATCGTATTGGGTGGATGAAAAAAAAAATGGCTAAAACGTACTACGTTTATTTACTTACAAACTGGAATAATAAAGTTCTGTATGTTGGCGTGACCAACGATTTGCTACGACGGGTGTACGAACACAAGCAAAAACTCGTCAAAGGATTTACTGAGAAGTACAACGTCAACAAACTTGTCTATTTCGAAGAGACCAATGACGTGACTGTAGCCATTGCCCGAGAAAAAGAAATCAAGAAGTGGGGTAGAGCGAAAAAGAATAAATTAGTTGAAGCTATGAATTCTGAGTGGAAGGACCTGAGTGAAGGTTGGTTTGATTGACTGAATTACAGCTTCCGAATCACACGAAACGTTCCACGCTTGTCAATACCGACGGGAGCGAAGCGACCGAGAAATCTTGGATTCGGCGCATGCGTCCGGCCCAAAGATTTCTCGTCCGGCAAAAAACGCCGGACTCGAAATGACAACAGTGGGTGTGATGAGCGGAAGACTGCTGGGCCGATTGTGGAAACCGTGCAGAGTTGCGGTCGTGGAAGAAGGAACGCGCCGAATTCCACCTCTTGTCATTTCGAAGGGAGTGCGACGCCCCTCCTCTTGTCATTTCGAAGGAGCGCAAGCGACTGAGAAATCTTGGATTCGGCGCATGTGCTCGGCCCAAAGATTTCTCGTCCGGCAAACGCCGGACTCGAAATGACAACAGTGGGAGTGATGAGCGCAACGCCCCTCCTCTTTGTCATTTCGAGGGAGCACAAGCGACTGAGAAATCTTGGATTCGGAGCATGCATCCGGCCCAAAGATTTCTCGTCCGGCAAACGCCGGACTCGAAATGACAACAGTGGGTGTGATGAGCGCAACGCCCCTCCTCTTTGTCATTTCGAGGGAGCACAAGCGACTGA
>JBHHWX010000207.1:0-9934 GCA_046756745.1 bacterium
ACGCTGAGCCGGAGTACAACCGCTCGGCGGGACGCCTTCGCTAAGAGCCAATCATTACTTATTATCGCGTGACCAAGCCGGCCCTTCACATTGACACAACTTCCGAATATACGCCACTAACTGCCGGATTTCGTTTTCATTCAAAGTTTGACCCCAGGGAGGCATGGTGTGACTTTTGTTGAGTATGTAGCCTCCGGCAAATATGCCATCGAACAAGGTGTCGTCCGGGCGTTGAGACAGGTATGCCGCATCGGAATGTTTTGTCGGCTTTTTCGGTAAATAGCCCGTATTAAAGCCGTCCGAATCGCCGTTGATTCCGTGGCACGAAGCGCAGTATTTCAGATAGTCCCCTCTCCCGCTCGTGTCTTCCGGAGAAAAATACACGGCGTGATCAACCGGCGAGAGATAAGCAGGCTCCACTAGAGGCTCCTCTTGCTGCACCAAATAATTGACCAGAAGGTGGAGAGTTTTTTCCGGCATCGGAATCTTCGGCATCACCGTCTCAGGATGAAGCGATTTCGGGTCCCGGATCACTTGATACACATACCCATCCTGCAATCGCGAATTCAAACGTGATAGGTTCGGCGCAATTTTACCGCCCTCACTCCCCAACTGGTGACAGCCCAAACAGGGGAGCTTTTCCTTTAACAATTTCTTCGCTTTGGCTTGAGAAAATGCCGACAACATTCGACGTGTAAAGGAGGCGGTTGAAAAACGCCTGTTTTGTGAAATGAAATAATCCGCCAATGTATCCACCTCGGCGCGAGAAAGGTCGAAGACGGGCATCCGGCTGCCTGAACCAGGGAAAGAGCCGAAAGGGCGAATGGGGTCCGGCTTTTGTAAATAAGCCTTGAGCCAGCTCGGTTTAACTCGCATTCCTTCACGGCTTAAATCCGGTGCGATTTTGACAGGAATCCCGGCCTGCTGTGAAAATTTGTGACAAGCGGCGCAATTTAACGTCAGGAATATTTTTTCGCCGAGATTCGCTGTGATGTCCGGATAGGCAGCTTTTGCCGCATCATACTTTTGCTGCAACCGGGTTCGTTTCTCGTTCTCAAAAGAAAATAAAAACTCTGTGATGATAGAAATCTTTTTAGCCGCATCAGGAATCATCTCAACATAAGTCAAATCCGCGTAGTTTATCTCATAATAATAACTCGGCATCTTTGTTTTCAGGCCATCGTAAACAAAGGGCGCCGCCAGATATGCTTTCACCCAGTCCCTTTGAAGACGATAACTCACTGTCTTCAAATCGATCGATTCGTTGGCGGCGGCCCCTTCCAAAGAGTGGCACTTCTCACATTCGTATCTTGAGAGCAACTTTCGTGCACGCGAAGAATTCTCATCGCGGCGATATTTTTTTTCGGATGTTGTTAATTCCGGCGGCAGCTCCGGCCAGACACCAGAGATCTCGGTTTGGCGTTCTAAGAAAAGCGTTAAAGCCAAGCTCTCTTTGGCACTCAAATGAAAGTTCGGCATCTGTGCGCGAGCGATGTGAAAGCGGACTCTTTTCGGATTTTGTAGGAAATCGAAAAGATAGGCTGAGCTGAATCTTGTGCCGGCATGGCTTAAATCCGGGGCTTTTTCGATAATATCGCTCTTATCGGGCAGCCCCGGATGGCAAACAGTACACCCCAGCTCCGAAAACAATTTCTCAGCGGGATGATCGTCATACGTCCAAGCTTCTAACGGCTCACTCCCCAAAACCGTTGCGGCGAGAAAAAGGATAAAAAAGCGCAAGAGGCTGCTCTAACCGAGAGTCGCGTTCAATTGGATTTTGTCTTGATTAAGAAAGCGCCACCGATATTTCCGGTTCCAAACCGGAGAGTCGCTTCATTAGGACTTAAATATTTAATCTCCTCGATATCCGAAGCGTAAATATTGTAGAGAGACGAAAGTCGACCTTGTTTCATATTATCGAGATAGACCGTAGGCTCCATCCCTCGAGCGATAAGCAGACCTGGACGCAGCCTTTGAATCACCTCATAAGCGTTTTGAGCAGTCGTTTTTGCGATCTCTTCAACGGAAATCACGTTTGCAGATTTCTTGGATCTTGTTGTTTTCGGACCTGTCGATGCACAAGCCGTGTAGAGCACAACAAGAAAAAAGCAAAAACAAATGGCACGCATAAGCTCCTCCTTAATAATGATAATCAGTACCTGAGCAGTAAAGTCTTGCAATTTTTTGGCAAGATTGTAGTTGCATCACTTCTTTTAACGCAGAGGCGCAAAGAACGCAGAGAAAGAAAAACTCTGCGGGTCTCAGCGAACTCTGCGCCACTGCGTTGAGAATCAGGCTTAGCTTTTCTGCTTCCTGTTTGGTTGCGGGTCCGCTGATATGGCGATGAACTTCAATTTTGTTAATCGACGATGGTGAGTTTTCGAGATGACCGGGCGCTGGGTTTTCCAGCATTTTTTGCTGTCACAAGAATTTCAAATTGATAATGGTCTCCTTCTGGGACTTTGCTGAGATCGAGCGCTATCAATTCTTGTGTGTTTTGACTGTTAACCGGTTGAGTGTATGAAAAGCTGATTGAATTATCTTTTGAATTCTTAACCCATTTAGCAAAGCTTTCAAAAAGATTCTTGCTTTTATTTGAGGAATAGAGTTTATACGTGACTTCATATTCGTCCTCAACCCCGGCTGACTGTAGATTATAGATTTCAAAATAACATAACAAAGGCAGTGACTTGCGTACTTTCAGAAAAGGATACGGAGCGACTTGCATATCTTGCTTGATAAAAACCGGCAATATTGTTTTTTGATTTTCGTTAGTGATGCCGGTGTAAAATTGAATGTCGCTCAACATCAGCTCGTCGCCGCTATAGTCGAGTACATCCAGTAATTGCCGTGAAAAGCCGATTTTGTTAGATTGTTCGTCCTTAATTTGTAAGGTTAATTCAAAAGTCCTCGGTGGCGCAAAAAACCTCAGAGCGCCGATAACGTGTTCCAGGCCTTCTTCAGCAGCTTGTTTTAACGGGAATGTCAGATTTAACCCATCCTCAGCGACCGGCGTCAAATAGGAATCCCGCAACAGAGCGCGAAACTGCACATTGATATTTTTACGTGTCGCTAAACTGTCGCTCTTTAAGAGATTTTTTTCAACCGGCGACAACATGGTGATTTCTACTCGCGTCAGATCATTTTTATCTCGAAATTGTTGCAAATTGTAGTGCAATGTTAACTCATTCAAGGCTATAATCGGTTGACGGGCCGAGGAGGGAGCTTTCTCAATGGCTTCACTGATCTCGCGTTTATGCTCCTTTTCAATCTTAAATACCCTCTCAGTTGGCATCACCGCCTCTTTTTTTACCAAATAAGAGGTGGACACCCGCATTGAGGTTTCGATATTCTCGACGCTCGCAGCAGCTCGACTCAAAGCTGGGGAAATCGCCGCTCTTTTTTTGACAATGTCGCTCCATAATAAGGCTTGTTTGCTTCGTCTTCGGGGCGAGATGATTATTTCGGTGAGACTTTTAATCTCACGAAAAGTTTGGCCAATCCGGGCAAAGTGTACGACAAAATCACGTGCAATATTTTCGTAAGACCAGCTTTCATTGTTTCGGACCGTGTAATCCGCGTTGGGATCGTCGCGAAATTGCACCAGGGTAAGCTGCTTCAATCCGCCAGGATCCTGGTAGCGAGCAACCGGTTCGCCATATTTAATATAATATTTACCGCGATCGTCAAAATAAGGCGGCTCCTTTGCAGCGAAATGCTGTCGAACGTAAGTCCGGCGCCGGATATGTTCTTTCAGAATATCGTTTTCTGCTAAGATGGGATTGGGATTAACGGCACGCCAATAATTTTCAATATGGTCTTTGCGGGCTTTCAGGGAGGTGAGACTTCCATAATCTTTTTTTTGCCGTTCGGTGAGTAACAGTAAAAATTCAGTTTCAAATTCTTCCGCAAAGGTCGCCGCGTCTGAAGTTTTGAGAGCGCTGAGATACCCTTTTTCATCCTTGATAACGTGCTGCTGGCGAGGCGCCCCTTGAAGTTTCTCCGCTGCACAAACAGATACATCGAAAACAAATAAAACCAACAAAACCCGCTCAAGAGTGATTTCCCGTTTCACGATACAAACTACTTTTTTTCAAATTATTTGAACCAAAACACTATAAATCCGGTCGGAAAGTATCTTTTCTTAGCGAAGGCGTCCCCGCCGAGCGTGTTTTATTCCGACTCTGTGCCCAAAAATCCTCGGCGAGACGCCTTCGGGAAGTGATTTTGGACTTTCCGACCGGATTTCTAGGATACACACACGAGAACACTTTATCCTCACTGCGAACTTGTTTGAGAAAACGACCTTGGAACAGATGACAAATTACGGCGTATCAGGGGGGCGCTGTCCGGGTTGTCCTTCGTTTTTAGTACTCACTTTCACAAATGCAAAAGTCGCGATGCCGACAGCAGCGATCCCGGCTAACAGCAGATAGGGCGCAAATTTACTCTTCACTTGTTCTTCAGGCTCGATCGTCCTCACAAATTCCTGACGAAATTTGAGCAATTCCACACCAATATTGTCATAGTACTTCAAAATTTCAAATCGATGTTTGAGGTTGCTGACGCGATCATAGCGGAAAAGATCGCCAACCAGAAGAATACGCTCAGGATCCCGGCTGTTATTACCGATATGGCCTGCAAAAACATAGTCAACCTGCAACTTTTCTGCAAGAGCCGAAAAGGATGCGTGATCTAATTTATCAAAAAAGGCCTCCATTTTCTCTGAGCCGATGGCCGCCTGAACATCAGAGGGGTTGATGAGCTCTAAAGATGATCGCGATAGTTGGTTCTTTAAACGATCAAAAATTCGTTTCTCGATATCCTCAGGAAGGTCCTCAAATTTGACGCCTGCAAAGGCGACGCGCACTTTCTTAGAGTCGGCGAGGGCCGGAATAATTTGTGCGCAGATCACAGAAAAAATGACCACACAGGCAAGATAGGTTCTCACTTTAGAAGGATACATGGCGCCCTCCTTTTCATACGGACAGTAAAATATCATTTGTTTATCACTCTGTCAGGGTTAGAGTCTCCAAATATATTTGTACATAGTATGTAGAAAAATGTGTCGTCTATATATCGTT
The DNA here is from genome assembly GCA_046756745.1 of bacterium. Lineage (GTDB taxonomy): Bacteria > Zhuqueibacterota > Zhuqueibacteria > Oceanimicrobiales > Oceanimicrobiaceae > JBHHWX01. The sequence continues at coordinate 5,085 of JBHHWX010000207.1, forward strand.
CATAACATTAACCCTGACAGAGTTTATCACAGACACGAAGTAGCTATAATTTATAAAAAAGGTTCATCAAGATCAATTAAAAAAATACCCCCTGTGGCGTAATCGATCCTTATAGATTCGAGGCACTGGCTCATCATTTTCTTTTGGCAAAGACATTAGATCGTAAATCATATATCGTATATCAGATTCCATACTCGAAATATCCAAGTTAATCAAAGGATAAACGGCTTAGTCAAAACACGGTCACAGACCGTGTTGGATCATTGCTGGACCTTTTTTGCAGTTATTTGCTTTCTGTTTCTCTGCGGGCTCTGTCCCACACGGGCGACGCACGGGCGGGATGTTTAGATTAAACAATATCCTTACAATTTGCCAAGTTATTCTTGCGCATGCCCTAACTAAAAAAGGCGGCTCATGACGAGCCACCTTTTTTTGCTAAATTTAACGGACAACCGGACTATTGACAAGCGCTCGGATTCTTAATGCACGGATTCGATTGTATTTCGCTGATAGTGATCGGCAAAAAGCTGCCCGGGGTCCTCACTGCATCGGAGGTTGCCTGCCACATGGGATCTTGGATGCCGAAGCGATACATATCCGCTAACCGGCGCCCTAATAGAAACAGGTTGGCGCGACGCTCATGTTGGAGCATGGCGCCGGGGTCTTCGCTGGTGATCGCCGTGAGTCCATCGAGAGCGCGTACAATATTCATCTCGCTCACGGCGCCGGCGGAATTCCCCGATGCTAACTCAGCCTCGGCAACGATAAGATGCATCTCACGCGCCGAAATCACGGTCAGCGGGGCATAATTTGTCCCGTTGTAGGTAGCCGTGTCGCGAAAGTCGGCTTCGATAGCAGCCATACGCGGATCCTCGATGCCATCGATGGGATCGTTGGGAAGCGCTGCAATATCCAGCTCTAAGCGGCCGTTAACTTGCCATGAAAAATCGTTCCATTCGGCGCCCGGAGCGTATTTTAAACGCCATCTGAAGCTATCATCTGCCATCAAGGCCAGCGCTGCTTGAGCATCGGCTTTTCCGGCGCTCACCCAGGGATTGCCCGGCGCGGACCCTTTGGGATTGAGCAATCCCCACACTGCCAAGGCATGCTTAGCGCGAGCCCTGAGAGCCAGGGCCCGGGCTTCTAGGACGGTGTTGCCCTCGCTGCGAGCGATGTCGATGGCTTTGTCGAGATTGGCGATAGCATCGGTATAGACGCCATTCATATTATCTTCGCCCACACTGGGCGCCGGCTCTGTCTTGTCAGAAAAGGCCCAGTCGTCAAACCAGTCCGCGATGTAAACCCGTACCAAACCGGCATACAAATAGGAGCGAGCGAGGTCGATTCGATCCGGTAACACTCCTTCGGCATCGAATGCGCTCAACTGGGCTATGGCTTTATCCGCCATCCAGCGGCCTTCGTGGAGAAACTTCATAGCATTATCGGTGAATTCGTTGCCATCAAAGGCCACGTTACCGAAATCTAACTCGCGCCAAGCGTCGCGGGAGCCGGTCCAAATGACCTCGTCGGTCGCCGTATTAAAAGGAGCTAAAACGTAACCAATACCCGTTGCAACGGTCGCCAAGGCGCCATTGGCTACGCCATTGGCGCCGATTGGATTTCCTAAATCGTCTTCAACAAGACTATTGGGGTTTTCAACCTCCAGTGGATCTGAGCAGCCCAAAGCTCCAAACACCAGAAGGGCTGCCGCTAAAACAAACGAAACGGATGAAAAGTATATCTTTTTCATACTGATACCCTCTTTATGTTTGAGTTAAAAGCCTGCTCTGATTTTGAACACGAACTGTCTCGGAATCGGAAAGCCGAAAGCGTCCACACCATCCAGGAAGTTGTTGTCTCGTCCTCCAGTGCTTCTACGGCCAATGGCGTTCATTTCCTGATCGATGCCGGAGTATCCTGTAATCATAAGCAGGTTACGGCCGGAGACGCTTACCGTCATATTGTTTAATCCGAATGTTCTGGCAATGTTCCGAGGCACATCATAAGCCAAGCTGATTTCCCGCAGACGGATAAAGTCGGCATCTTCGATGGTATTCAAGCCGCTGTAGGGGGACAGAGCGAGGAATTCTCTCACCCACTCGTTCGCTGCTTGCAAACGCTGCTCGGCCGTGCTGGCAGGATTTAGAAGCGTCAGCTCCCGCGCTGCGGCTTCTGGGGTATTGCGGCCGATCAGACCGTGTGATTTACGAAAAGCGTCGGTGAGGTTGTTGACTTGATAATTACCGGCTTTATATTCGAACACGCTGGCAAAACGGAAGCGTTTCATGAAGCCGATGTTCAAACCGAACGAGCCGGACCAATCCGGAGTCGGTTTTCCCAGATAGTGATCGAGAAAGTCGCCATCGCCATCTTCATCAAGCATAACCGGTTTGAAATCAGTCGGTTGACGGGGATCGGCGAAAAAGGCCAATAAATCATCTCGGCTCTCCGGGACGCCGTCATTATTGAGGTCAATTGGGAATTCCAAGCTTCTGTCCAACTTGGCGCCCAAATGAGCGCCCGGGGCGAACCCTTCTTCGACGAAGTTACGATAGCGTGGGTAGGAGCCGCCCGCTTTTAACGGCGGCGCGCCGCCCATGTCGGTCACTTCTTCAGTAATGTAAGCGGCATTAGCAAAAACGTCTATCGAAAGATCCGGTTTAGAAACCGCAGAAAACCGCATTGAGATATCGAACCCATGAGCTTCGATCTCGCCGATATTATCCAACTGCCGATTCAGGAAACCACCAGAAATCGGGAACTGCCGCTCCACAAGCGCATCTTTGATCGTGCGATCCCAGAAGGTAAATTCCAGGCCCAGCCGGTCCTCTAACAAACCCGCGTCAAAACCGGCTTCGATTTCGGTCGACACTTCGGGTTTCAGATTGGCATTCCCCACGTTGCCGGGCGATACGCCGGGTCCTTCTGCCGACGATTCCGGATTGAAGGTCGTCAAGTGGTCAAACGCCGACGGTTGCTGGCCGGATTTGCCAATGGCTGCCCGGATGCGCAATGTGGATAAAAACGAACCGGTCGTATTGGAAAATGCGGTTGAAGGGATGAACGACGCGCTCAATTTCGGATAGGTCTGTGTGCTGAAATTGTCGCCAAAAGCGCTGCTTGCATCCAAACGAACCCCGCCGGTTAAATACAGGTAATCCTTGTAACCGACCTGTTCCTGAAAGAACACGCCGGCATTGATAACCTCGGAAAAAGATGAAAGCGCTTGCTGAGTTGGCGCATCGGTCGCCGACAGGGTTTCCAGACCCGGCCCAGGGAAGGTGGTGCCGAAACCTTCGCCAACATCGATACTGGTTTGAAAACCTTGAAACCCGACGACCAAAGCCGAGGAAATATCGCTGGTAAAATCCCGGCTCCAATTTGTTTTCACGTCAATGGTCCACTCTTTACGATCCCGCTTGAGAATGTCGGTGGAACCTTCAGGTCTCTGACCGGAAAAATTATCCACATTCCAACGGAACGGCTGAAAATTTTGAGCGCGTTCGTTGGTGTAATCGATGCCAAAGTTGGCTTCGATACCGAGCTCTTTGGTGAACTTATAATTCGCCGCCAAGCTGACATACGCATGGTTCGCGTCTTCCTTCACTTCCTGAAACGTCGCCTCGCGCACGGTGGCAAAAGCGCGCGTACCCTGTGCATTGTTGATGGAGCTGCCATCCCCGGGATCGTAAGAAACCCGCTCCGGTTTACCGAACATGGCCAAAGAGACCAAGCCAAAAATGTTGTTGCCATTCTCCGGCAATTCATTATGAACGTTGCTGTAGCCGGTGTTGATCCGTACGTTCAATTTATTGGAAGGAATGATGTTAACATTAGCGGTAAACTGGGTTCTGCGTACTAAATCGTTGGTACCGCCAGCATCAAAAACTTGATCCGGCAACGCTGCGATCTTGAAGTTTTCTGCGCTTGGATTGAGCGGGCCATCCGTGTTCTGGAAGCGACTGCTGGCAAAATAGGTGACTCCCGAACCGCCGCCGCTCACCGACAAGGAGTAGGTCTGGCCATGGCCGGTTGCGAACATGTCTTTCACACTGGTTCTGGTCACCAACTCCCAGGGGCGTACGGTAAAGCCGAAAACGTCGCTCATGGTTTTCGCCTGCGCGTCGCTGCGAGCAAACCCGGTATTGGGGTGATAGCGATCGGGAAATTGGACGGCCGACTGCTCGATCTCCAAATTAAATCTGGGTTTGCCGAAAGAACCCTTTTTCGTAAAAATTTGGATGATGCCGCTGGAAGCTTGCGTGCCGTAAAGGGTCGCAGCAGCCGCGCCTTTGAGAATTTCCACACGTTCGATAGCATCGGGGTTGATGTCGTCAAGGCGTGACGCCGCACCGCCTCCGCCAGCGCCGAGTGAAAACCCAGCCCCGTTGTTAATACGAATACCGTCTAAATAGACCACCGGCTCGAGCGATTGCGATAAGCTGGATGCGCCGCGAATACGAATCCTCGCGCCTTGTCCTGCAAGCCCCCCGGAAGGCAGAATATTGACGCCCGCCTCGCGTGCACTCAGCAAGTCGGAGAAGGTTGAAATCGGGGCGGCTTGCAATGCTTCGGTGTGCAGTGTTGCAACGGTGTTGCCGAGTTTTCTTTTCTCGGCTGCCACACCCGCGCCCGTCACCACCACCTCATCGAGCGTAAGTACGGTTTCCCCCAGGTCGAAGTTTAATTCGGCCACATCGCCAGCGACAACGTTGACCACTTTCACGGTACTTTTGTAACCGATGAAACGGGCGATAACCGAACGCTCCCCAACCGGAACGCCGGAAATGGTGAATTCGCCATCCGTGTTGGTTGCGGCGCCATAATCAAGTCCTTGCACCAATACGTTG
>JBHHWX010000208.1:0-9925 GCA_046756745.1 bacterium
CGGAACAAAGCCCTGCGCCTGAAAGAGAGATAAGCGAGAGCGCGAAGGCGCCGGAACCGAGTTGGTCCAAAGTAAAGATAGACCGCCGCAAGGAAGCCCCGGTCTACGATGATGCTCATGACAGCATGGTCGCTGCCGAGGATGTGCTCAAAGATGCTATCATGCATTACATAAAAGGCAATTACAAAAAAGCAGCGCAAGAGCTCACTGCACTCTTGAATCGCTTTCCTTATTACAAAGACGGCTATCGTCTACTCGGTTCTATTTACAGCAAGTTAAACAAAATTTCCGCGGCCATAAAAATCTATCTGCATTATCAAAAGCTCGATCCGCACAATACCCATGTACACGAAAATGCTGAAAAGTAATGGAATGCTTTACTTGAAATGGCTCCTCATCTAATTGATATTCAGCAAAATCTGGGAATAATAAATGGACTCCATAGCCAGAAACAGACAAATGAAATTCTCGAGAAAAAAGATTACAAATCGCTTATGTGTGAAGGTATCAAGCATTTTAAAAAAGAGAATTATGCACTCGCTGTTCAATACTTTGAGATCGTACTTAAAAAGTATCCCGACTCCAAACCGGGGTACAAATATTTAGGCAGCGCCTATTTTCGCAACGGCATGTACGAAAAAGCTCTGAACACGTTAATAAAAGCAGCACAGTTAGACAGCGCAGACGTCAATACTTTCGAAAGTCTCGCGATTGTGTATATGAAACAAGGAAACGTAAAACAAGCAATAGAAACATTTGAGAACATTCTTCAGTTTCACTCCGAAAGAAATGACATTCGCGAGAAAGTTGAGGACATCATCGAGAGTCATAAACGTCAATGATCCTTTCTACTTTTCAGACATGTGTCTCAGCCTGAAACAATAAAGTTAACTTCAGTGTGATTTTCTTAACACATGTTTTTTCACCCTATCCCACAATTTTACAACAAGTTAAAGCAAAGCTCCCTAACTTAATAATTTAGGAACAGCTCTGGTATAAAATTCGCTTACCTATGAATACATTTCACACCTTGAGGTCACGTTCCAAGAATATATAATAAGGTGACGATGGAGAAAACCACACTGGCCTGGAGATGCTAAAGCGACTCATCAACCCGCAAGTAACTGTGCCAGCTAAAATAGATTCACTTGATTCTCTTCGCGTGTTTATTACACGAATAGGGAAACGGCATGGTTACTCAAATAAGGTCGTCAACGCTTTCAAGCTTGCAGTGGATGAAGCGGCTACAAATATCATCCGGCATGCTTACAATGACGACGCTGGCATGATCACGGTTCGAGCGAAAATTGAGAACGACAGCCTGACGCTCTCGTTCATCGACCAGGGCGTCTATTTTGACCCCAAAACTGTTGACAACCCGGACTTGAATCATTATGTTGATATCGGTAAAAAAGGGGGGTTGGGAATTTTTATCATCCGCAAGCTTATGGATGAGATCGATTATCGCAGAATTGCAGAAGGAAATGAACTGCGCATGACCAAATATTGCGACACCTCCTACAAAAGAAATCTTCTCTGTACCCTTTCCACAATTACAGCCTCGTTTCGTCCAAAATACATTTTTAGGGCGCTTTCGATTTTCTAACCTGAACAATTAGTTCATTTTTTAGCGATGTGTGGCCACCAGCCGTGACACAGCATTCGCCAAGATTTCTGATCGCGTAACGCCCCTGACGGCTGAAAAAATAGGCTTGTGACGGCAGAGTTCATTAGTTATAGTTATGCTCACGACTGTTTGAATAGACTTTGAGCGTAAAGGAAGCTTGAAGGAACCACAAGTCTGGAAGCGTCCTTGAAGTCAGGTAGCAGATCTTGCCGTAAAAAGCAACCGATGTGCCTTTCAAGAACGGAACATAGTAAACGCTTTGCAAACGCTCATTTCAGGGTTAAAATAATAAACTACTTTGTTAATTCCCTTCAATTTTGTATCTTTGTTAAAAAGTTTTAACAGAGATTTCATCTCGGAGGGGTGTTTTGTCGAAAACAAAAATTGATTTAGACGGGAAAACCTGGCTGCAATATTCAATTTCTATTTGGTCAGATATTCGTAAATCAGGAGAAGAGAATGGGTTGTCTCACCCGGCTATTTTCCCGAATATGTTGCCCGAGAGGCTAATTAAAATATACAGCAACGAATGTGATTTGGTTTTTGATCCATTCGCTGGCAGCGGTTCCACACTCATCGCAGCGAAAAATCTCAAAAGGTTTGGTAAGGGGATCGAACTTTCTGAACAATTCATAAGACTTTACAAACAGAGAATAAATAATTTGAATCTGTTCGATGACCAGGAATTTGAACCTGAATTAATAAAGGCCGATGCGCGTAATTTGCGTAGATATATCGAAGAGAGCTCAGTTCAGCTAACAATCACCTCTCCACCTTATTGGGATATACTCAATCAAAAGCGAACAGCCGATTATAAAGACACGAGAAAGTACAGTGATTTTGAAGCTGATTTGGGGAATATTGAATCTTATGAGAATTTTCTAGCGAATCTGAAGGATATTTTTTCCGATGTGTATCGAGTAACCAGGAAAGACGGGTTTTGTTGCGTGGTTGTAATGGACTTGAGGAAAAAAGATAAATTCTATCCATTCCATATACACATAACAGATTTCATGCAAGACATTGGCTTTCAATTGGATGATACAATTATCTGGGATCGCAGGCAAGAATACAACAATTTGCGGCCCTTGGGTTATCCTTATGTATTCAGAATTAATAAAGTTCACGAATTTATCCTGATCTTTAAGAAATGCAAGTAACCATCCTCCAGAATTCTGATGAGAGTTTTTATAAAGCGATAGAAGAAGGGCTGGATTGGGCAGACAATATTTACTTTGGAGTCGCCTATGCAAATTACGGCGCCTTTGATACACTTAAAAGTCATTTCCAGACTTTCTTACGTAACAATGGTAAACTTCGAGCTCTGTTTGATATTGAGCAATTTGTCACAGAAAAAAAGCTAATTGAGGAACTTGCCACAATTCCTGGTGATTCGGAATGTAAAGTCTTCATTAATGCCCAGCAAGATAATAAATCACTAGGGTACTACCACGCCAAATTCTATCTCTTTCACAACAATGACACTTATCGAGTCATTATTGGTTCTTCAAATTTTACGCTGGGAGGGATCCGGAATAATGTTGAGTGTAATTTGAGTATTTATGGTCCGCAAGACGACCTTTTCTCCTACTTCCTCAATTATTTTGACAACCTCTGGACTACAGAACATTCTATAAATATTCTAAATCACGGTGATCTGTTAGAAATATATCAAAAAGCATTTCAAAAAAACACAAAAGCTGATCAAACCAAAGCCAAAAGCCTGCAAAAACTGAGAAGCAGAATTCAAACCAAGGCAGGTTTTATAGTTCAATCAAAAAAGGTTATCCTGAATGAAGAATTTGCTTATTTGTTGGGATTGATCAGCGCAAACAGCAAATTAAACATTAGAGAAAGAAAATTGACAATTGACCTTCACAGAGGGCTAGCGAATAGAGGTAAGCCCTTCGAAGGTCATTACCACTACCCGGATATTAGTGACTACAAAATATCTCAATACGATGCACACAAAAAGGATGTTGATAGAATTACTGAAAATCTTAAACTGCTGATAAAGCAACTCGAGACAAAAGATCGATTATCTTCGGAGCACATTGACGGTTATCATTTTCAGATTCATCTCAGGTTTGATAAAAATTCCGTCATTTTGGGGGAAATTCTTAATTTGAATTTAGTCATTCAAAGAGGAAAGGTTGTTTCTTTCGTGCCGGAAAGTATTATTGAATCCAACAAGAAGATCATAACATCGTTCCTTAAAGGTTATTGTGATCTAAAAAGTAGAATTAGTGTAAGCGATGGCATTTATGATACCAAGAAAAGGATGTACGGCCTGTTAAGGATGGGAATAAGTCTGCCTCATAATGCTGCTCAGCTTATGGAACAATTCTTAAATTTGTTCAAGCAAATTGGTTTAGAGAAAGGTGTTAACGCAACAGACCCGACACTAAGATCAAGAGAAAATCTAATTCGAATCGATGTTAGACATGTGCCTTATGAAATGATCGGAACACATTGGAGAAGAATACTTCTTAATGACTTCGTTTCTTACATGAAATCGAAAAAGGAATGATATGGTATGTGTTCGAAAGCACAGGTCATCCATACTCATCCCACATCTTATATTGAATTGAGCACTACAAGCAAAAGCAGTCTCCCGATCTTACTTTTTTTATTGGTTGTTAAAATCATTGACAATCGTGTGATATTTTCTTAACTTTTGCGCTAAAATATTGAAACACGTAGGTCTCACAAGAAACAGGGGACTTTGAATTATGCTAAAGCGCACATTCCGTACGAATTGGCTGTTTTTTTTCTGCTTGTTAGGATCCGTTGCTTTCGCAGAAGATACCGTTCTGCGAGGGATCGTTACCGACTCTGAGACCGGGAACCCACTCCCAGGCGCCAATATTGTCATCGTATCGGATGAAATCGAAACCGGGACTGCGAGTTCTGTGGAGGGACATTTCGAATTAAGGAATGTGCCCGCCGGGCAGTATAAGATGACAGTCACGTTCATCGGATATAGAAAAGAAGTGCTTGAAAATATTGTTGTATCCGAAGGCACATCAAAATCGTTCGAGATATTTCTTTCGCCGCAGGGCATCCAGCTCAACCCGGTGACTGTGACAGCTTCGAGACAGCCGGAAAAATTGTTGGATGCTCCGTCGTCGATCTCTGTTCTTGTCGCTCGTGATGTCGAGACGAAAATCGCCTTAACCGCCGCCGAGCATCTCAAATCCATGCCGGCGGTGGATATCATCACAGCCGGTTTGAATCAGTCCCGCATTGTGATTCGCGGCTTTAACGATCTGCTCTCTGGATCGCTGCTTTCGTTAATTGACTATCGTATTACTCGTATTCCCGCTGTGCGTCTCAACGCATTTCAATTGATCCCCATCGGCAACGAAGATGTTGAGCGCGTGGAAGTGGTTTCCGGTCCCGCCTCCGCTTTGTACGGCCCCAATAGCGCGAACGGCGTTGTGCATGTGGTGACCAAATCTCCCTTTGACTCAAAGGGTACTAGCGTCAGCATCGGCGGAGGGGAGCAAAGTGTTTTGATGGGTACGGTTCGACATGCCGGGACTCTTAACGACAAAATCGGCTATAAATTTTCTATGCAATATTATAAAGGTGATGATTTCGAGTCCATCGATTCTACCGAGATAAAAATTCTCGAAAGAGAGAAAACATTGACGAATCGACCCGACACGTTACGTATCGGGCGCAGAATTTTCGACATCGAAAGCACGAATTTCGACGGCCGCGTGGACTTCCGGCTTTCGCCGGATTTGACCTTGATCGTTAATGGCGGCTTTAGCCGGGGGGATAACATCGAAATAACCGACCAGGGGGCGGCGCAGGCTCTCAATGCCGGTTTTCGCTATTTGCAAGCCCGGCTCACCTACAAAGACTTTTTTCTGCATTCTTTTTTTAATCAAGTTAAAACCGACGACACCTATTTTCTCAGAAATGGTCAAACCATCATAAACAACTCGAGCTTGTTTGCTGTGCAAGCGCAACACAACTTAGCGATGGGCAATCACCAGCGCTTCACCTACGGGCTCGATGTGCTCCTGACACGCCCGGATACCGAGGGCACGATAAACGGCCGCAACGAGCACGATGACGACGTGAATGAAATCGGCGTCTACTTGCAATCCGAGACCACTCTGCACAAAAAACTAAAACTGATCTCCGCTGCCCGGATTGACAACCACAACCGTCTCGATGGATTGAAATTCTCCCCGCGCGCAGCCCTGGTATTCAAACCCTCTGCAACGGATAATTTTAGGATTACTTTCAACCGCGCCTTTACAACGCCGTCGGCAAACAGTATTTTCTCAGATACCGTCGGCGAGCGCGTCCTCACGTCCTCAGATCCGAGATTGGCGACTTTGGCGCCATTCATCGGAGAGACTTTATTAAGCGTTCGCTCTCTTGGCACCTGGCCATCCGGATTTACATTTCGTTATGGCGGTGATTCCAGGCCCCAAATGGTGACTGCATTTGGAGATACGCTGTCGAAGCTCGGATACATTCCCGAGGCGAATTCTTACTTAGCCCCTGACGTCAATTCCGTTTGGCCTGTTCTGCGATTATTGTTTATAGCAAACGCGCGTGAGATTATCCCGGATTTTCTCCTCGATGCCATCAATCTCGAAGAAATTTTCCCTCAACAGTTGAGTCGTCAGGTTCCGGGAATTTTAAAAGTCACCGACCCGGAATCCTTGGGTTTTCAAGCTGTTGAACAATCTTTCGTGAGAGATATTCCGAACTTGAAGGAGTCGACCACAACCACACTGGAATTCGGCTATAAGGGTCTTATCAATAACAATCTGCTCACGAATGTGGATATCTATCATACAAAAGTCAAAGACTTCATCGGACCTTTGCGCGTGGAAACCCCCGGCGTCTATATCGATCGTCAAAAATTGGCGGATGTCCTGGCGACCGATCTTCAGGCTCCGGATTTTATCAAGAATTTACTGGTTGATTCGATCGTAAACGACGACCGTATCGATAGTCTCGCTATCGGTATCATCTCACCAACCCAGGTTCAAAACGGAACGGACGTTATCTTAACTCAGCGCAATCTCGGCGACGTTTCCGTGACCGGGTTCGATCTCAGCTTGACATACCGGTTGAATCATAACTGGAACGTGACCGGCAATTACTCTTTCGTAAACCGGGATTTTTTCAAAAGCGACGATGGTTTGTCAGACATTGCGCTCAATGCGCCAAAACACAAAGTCGGAGCGATTTTGAATTATCGAAATGACCGGTCGGCTTTCGACAGCAGCTTGCGTTTGCGGTTTGTGGACGGTTTTCCCGCCAACTCCGGAATATTTGTTGGCGCAGTAGAACGCTACGCCATTTTCGATTTTAATGCAAGCTACCGGCTGCCGTTCTCTAACAATACTCGCTTGAGCTTGTCAATTCAAAATCTGACCAACAACAAACACCGCGAATTTGTCGGCCTTCCCGAAATCGGCCGTCTCGCTTGGATGCGGTTGACCCAGATGCTTTAACTTTGATGGTGTTCCGAGACCCCTTTTTTAAACGCGTGCTACGCTTCCTGCAATCGACGCCGATTCGGCATCCCTGGCGCGTCATTGCTATTGCGACATTTTTGGCCGCTCTCGGCGGCTATGTCACCCTCTTCCGCTTGGAAATCCAATCCGATCGTAAACAGCTCGTCAACCAGGAGCTGAAAACAAATCGCTTATTTGAAAAATATAGCCGCGAGTTTGGCAACGATGAAGTTGTGGTGCTCGTCATAAGCTCGGAAAAAGCTCTGAGTTCTGATAATGTAATTTTTGGGAAAAGACGCCGGCTGCGCACCGAAATGAAAAAAATTGCTGCGAGCTGGTGTGATGAGCTGCGCCAGCGCCCTGAGCTTTTTCCCAAAGTTATCGAACGTGTAGAATGGCGCCAGAACGGATCAGCGGCGCTCTATCTCCCGCTTCCGGACGTTCAGCACCTCACCGATGCGCTTACCGAACATCGTGCAGACATCACAAACCTCAGCCGGTCGCCTTCATTGGATCATATTTTCGCTTTCATCAATAAAAATCTCCAGGACATCGAAGTCGATACCAGTCGAACAAAAAACCTGCAGACGGGTTTCATGCTCAACAGATTGGAGCGCTTTTTACAGTGGTTGCGCTTTGAACTTCAACAAAATACAAACAATGGGGTCACGAAGACGGAAGATGCCGATTGGGACCTCAGCTTTGGCAGATATGACAAAGACGGCTACATTTTTTCCGAAGATGGCGCTCTGCTGACGATATTTGCTACGATTCAAGGCAATCCTCGAGATCGCAATCGATTCTCCGAACCCATCCAATTCGCTGAATTGGCGCTCAACAAAGCCATGAGCCCGATCCCGGATTCGCTTCACATCGAAGCCGGACTCGCCGGCATGCCGGTGCTGGAACATGACGAGCTGCAAACCACCCAAAAAGATTTTGCCCGCAGTGCGGTCTTCGCGCTTATTCTGATCACGATTCTTTTTATGTTAGGCTTCGGGAACATCTTGCGACCAGCGCTTGCCGCGCTGTGCCTTGCTTTAGCCATCGAAATTACATTTCTAATCGCTTGGCTCATCATAGGCCATTTAAACGTTCTGGCGTTGATTTTCACGGTTATTTTAGTCGCCCTGGGAATCGATTTCGCTATTCACGTCTTGACCCATTACGAGCGCGCTTTGAAAGAATCCCATTCACCTGCTGATGCCATCATGGAAACCTACGGCTCGATCGGACGCCCGCTTTGGATAGGCGGCTTGACCACAGGTATCGCTTTTCTCTCCGCTTATTTCACGGAATTCGTCGGTTTATCTGAATTAGGCATTATCGCCGGGTTGGGACTCCTCGTTTGTTTCGGATGTATGGTATGGGTTTACCCGGCGATGTTGTTTCTTTTGGACACGCATTTCCCTGGAAAGCTGGCCCTATCTTCCCTTAAAATCTCAGACACAACATTTTCCCCGGCAGCGCTCACCCGTTACTTGTTGCACACACCCTATCAGAAAGTCATTCTCTATGGGACGCTTTTTATCATCATCGCAGGATACGTTTGGGGACAATATGAATTCGACACCAACCTTTTAAATTTGCAGGAAGCCGATGGCCGCGCCCATTATTGGCAAAAGATCCTGATTTCCAAAGGAGACCGCTCCGTATCGGCAATCAGCACTTACCAAACCCGAGCTGAGCTCGACGACGTCCGTGAGCGGCTTGAGCAACGTCCCGATATTGTGCGGACCACAGAAAGCCTCTACCCAGCACATGAGCTCACCAAACGTCAATTATTGACTTCGGCGTGCAGCACTTTTGCACGGCTCAGCATTCAACAAGCGGGCACACCCTCGCCATTCAAGCTGAGAAGAGAAATCTGGAATTTCCGTCAAAGGATTCGTAAATACCGCAAGGCAAGCCCGGAGGCAGAGAATGCCCTCAGCGGTTTAGAAAAGGAGTCCGGCGCTCTTTACCGGCTGCTGGCGCAGATGCCCCCGGAGCGGTTTGAACTTGAAATGGCAGCCGTTCAGCAAAACATCGCTCGTGAATTAGACGCGGGTCTCACCCAGATAAAAAATCTGCTTTGCCCGAAGACTCCGGAGCTCGCAGATATTCCAACAGTGTTAAAGGATCGCTACTTAGGAAAAGATGGCTCGATAGCGCTGGCAATTTATCCCGCCAAAAACAGTTGGGAGAAAGGGAACCTAGAGGAGTTTGTCGAGGAAGTCCGACAAATTGAGCCAAACGTCATCGGCGAATTGATCAGTCTTTACGAGAACGGTCAATCTCTTATCAAGAGTTTTTTACAGGCCAGCATTTACTCTCTCATCACGATCGTGACGGTCTTATTCATCTGGTCGAAGTCTGTCCGCACCACGCTCTTGATCATCCTTCCACTGGTCACAGGCGTCGGCGTTCTTCTCGGCATCATGAAATTTATCCCGGTACATTGGAATTTCGCAAACTTTTTCGGGCTGCCGATCTTAATCGGAATCGGCGTTGACAGCGGAATTCATTTAGTATCCGCCTGGAACCGTCATAACTTGAAGACCTTTCACGCCGCTTCCAAGGCCGTGCTGTTCAGCGCCATGACAACCATTATTGGCTTCGGATTCTTGGCGACAAGCACCCATTTAGGTGTGGGTACTCTGGGGATCATTCTCTTTATGGGCATCGGTTTGATTCTCTTAGCCTCACTGACCCTGTTACCGATTATTTTGAATGACACACATACCCACAGTACAGTTAGTTAATTAGTGCCTGAACGAAAACTCAGAAATAAGCTCTAAGCCCCGTCCTCGGGGCGTCGTAATCA
>JBHHWX010000209.1:0-9868 GCA_046756745.1 bacterium
GGCAATACGTCCGGCTGCTGCTCCGGCGCCTTCGCGCTCTCGCTTATCTCGCTTTTAGGCGCAGAGCTTTGTTCCGGCTCGATGTCATCGTTGGAGGCTTCTTCCGGAAAGAGTTGGGGTTCCTGCTGCATCTCGGAAGCAGGCGGTTCTGCACACTCGTTTTCAAACTGGGTCCCTTCGTTTTCAGAAATATCATCAGCATGTTTCTCGAGTAGCATATCTACAAGCGAGTCGCTAATATCTATTTCCTCCAGCTCTTTTTGATGCTTTTTGGTGGGTTTCATAACGTAGCTCGAGTGTGTCTTATTTGTGGACTGGTGTGTTTAATGAAACGCGTTCAACCGTTTTTTTCTTCAGACTTCCCAGAAAAACCGGATAATCGCTTTTGCGATAAATATGCTCAGCGAGTAATTGTCCGCCAATTGGGTTTTGGTCGCTTTTGTTGATGTAAAATCGCACTTCGGCGCGTAACGGGATGTTTCTCAGATAGCTATGCGGAGATAAAAGTTCCCTGCAGATAGTTTCCGGCGTCAAAATGTCTCCCTGTTGTAAATTCCATTTTTCGGCAAACAATTCCGAGCGATGGACATTTTTGTCATTGAGATTCTTACCAACAATATTTGCTCCGCTGACGATCACCACGCTTGTACTTGCCGGGGGGATCGGAGGTTCATAACTTTTATGCGTTTTAAGCGAGCGTTGCCTGGAGCCGTCAGCTTCCACTAATACGACATCAGCAAGATGTCTTAATTCCTGTACGCGCACTTTATCTAAACCCTTCAGGGTTTCTTGTTTATAGTATCTTGAGGCTATCAGGACCAGTCCATTTGTATCCAACAAGATTTTTGCTTCGGATAAAGAATGGTTGTTTTCGTGTGTAAGTACCAAACCAATATTGGCCATGGGCTGCAATTTTGTTGTACTGGTGATGACTACCTTGAAATCTTTTCTTGAGAGTTCTTTGGCAATTTGCAACAATAAACTTGATTTTCCGCCCCCTCCGATAATCGATACGATTTGGCCTGTAATAAGAGTCAAATTATGATGGATGATTTCGTAAAACTTCATGGTTTATTTAAAAGATAAACTCATCGATAAAGGATTAAACATTTTACATGTTTTAACGATAAAAAGCAACAGGCAAAGTGTGTTGCTAACTGAAATTACTTGATTGTGTAAGCAGAAATGTTAAATTACTCACTAACTTAAATATCTGCAATCGCATGTAATAGCGTAAAGTATTGGATTTGTATTAACAGAGGTTTATTTTTTTATTCATTGTTTTAGTTCAGGAGAGAATTGAATGACCCACGTACAGTTAGAGCCATCCCTAAAACATTTTCGCGATCTATTAGAACAACAATTAAAACGTGTGAGCTCGATGATGCAGGAGGGCGATTGGATCGACTACAGCACATTACATCCCATCGTAATTGGCATCGTTGGTGGGGATGGAATCGGTCCGTATATCGCCGCAGAAGCTCAAAGGGTGTTAGCGTTTTTGTTGAGCGACGAAGCGAAATCGGGAAAGGTAGAGTTTTGTATCATCGAAGGTCTGACCATAGAACGACGAGCTGAAGTACGAAAAGCCATCCCGGTTGATGTGCTGGAGGATATCCGGCAATGCCATGTGACTCTGAAAGGCCCGACGACGACGCCCAGGAAAGGCGACCCCTGGCCTAACGTCGAAAGTGCAAATGTTGCCATGCGCAAGGAATTAGAGCTGTTCGCGAATGTGCGCCCCGTACAGGTGTCAAATGAAGGCATCGATTGGGTCTTTTTTCGAGAGAATACCGAAGGAGCTTATGCACTGGGCAGCAACGGCGTGAACGTGACGGATGATTTGGCCATTGATTTCACGGTGACGACAAAGCAAGGGTCGGAACGCCTGATTCGCCTTGCATTTGAATACGCGAAAAAAAACAACATAAATCGCGTGACCTTAGTCACAAAAGCCAATGTGATCAAGACGACCGATGGCAAGTTTTTAGATATTGGGTATAGAATTGCGGAAGAATATCCCGGAATTGAGTGTGATGATTGGTATATCGACATTATGACCGCCAAGTTAATCGATCGCAAGCGGCGAACGCAATTTAGGGTCTTAGTTTTGCCGAATCTGTACGGCGACATTTTAACCGATGAGGCTGCCGAGTTGCAGGGGGGAGTCGGAACGGCCGGCAGCGCGAACATCGGGAAACGTTATGCTATGTTCGAAGCAATTCATGGCAGCGCGCCCCGCATGGTAAAAGAGGGGAGAGCCCAGTATGCAGATCCTGCGAGTATGATGCGCGCAGCCAGTATGCTTCTCCGGCATATTGGCTTTGAAGACCGAGCAGATAAATTAGAGAAAGCCCTTGACCTCTGTGGGCAGTATGAAAAAAAATGGGTGATTACAGGCAGGTCCGATGGCGCTACGAGCAAGGAATATGCGGATTACGTCATGGAGACGTTACAAGGTCCTGATTTAGAAGAAAAATGGCAACAATATCATCAAGAGGATTAACAGGCGGTCAAGCGCTGATAAGCTGTCATCGTCTGATAATTTGAAACTCATTTCTAAAGATTATGTAGGGAGATTTGTGAATGAGCGCACAAGAAGTCAATGAATTAATTCGAGAGGCCGCGATCAAAGCGGCTCAAGAAACAAATGACGAACCGGAACCGGGACTCACCTCTGATATCGAGTGGCCCGTTGAAATAAAAATAGGCAAGGGATTGGAGGGCGCCATCTCTAACACGACTAAAATTGGCTATGTTAACGGCGCCAAAGGCTGGTTGGTCTATCGAGGTTACAACTGTTTCGATCTTGCAGAAAAATCCAATTTTGAGGAAACAACTTATTTGCTCTTATTTGGAAAGCTGCCAAATCGACAAGAGTTTGAAAGTTTTAACGAAAAACTTCTCAGATACCGCCGGGTACCCCAACACGTTTTCGATGCCCTCGGGGCCTTTGTGAGCGAAAAAACGCATCCGATGTCTGCACTCGCTGCGGGTGTGGCGATCCTCGGCAATCTCGATGAAACGACACAGGACAGTTCGGTGAAGGCTGAAACCGAGGTGTCCATTAAACTTATCGCGCAGCTATCGACGCTTGCAGCGGCCATCGCTCGCATTCGTCAAGGCAAAACGCCGGTTTCACCCAATCCGGAATTATCACATGCCGGCAATTTCCTGTATATGCTGACCGGCAATGCTCCGGACGAAATGAGCGAACGCGTCATGGATGTCGCGCTCATCCTGCACGCGGATCACGGGATGAACGCCTCAACATTTACCACAATGGTGGTAAACTCCTCCCTGTCGGATATGTACAGCTCGGTTGTCGCCGGTATCGGCAGCTTAAAGGGCCCGCTGCACGGCGGCGCGAACGAACGTGTGCTGTACGATTTAGCTGAAATCGGCAGCCCAGAGAATGTCGAAAAATGGTTTAAAGCGGCGCGCGCAGCCAAACGCAAAGTTATGGGATTCGGCCACCGGGTTTATAAAGCTTACGATCCCCGGGCCCGTATTTTCGGACCGCTTGCGCAACTTTTGACCGATCACAACCCGCAGCATCGAAACCTGTATCAAACCGCGATTAAATTAGAGGAAAACGTTTGCCGGGAATTGGGCGCTGAAAAGAAGATATTCCCCAATGTGGATTTTTATTCCGGCCTCATTTATACCGCCCTGGGAATCGATACCGCCATGTTCACTCCGATTTTTGCCGTGAGCCGAATCTCCGGATGGACTGCGCGCGCCCTGGAATATTTAGCCGATAATAGACTTTTTCGACCGCGTGCAATTTACACCGGACCGATTAAAGCGGATTATCAACCTATTGACGAGCGTTAAAGGTTGAAAGCATGATGAGTGAAAAAGATAAAGAGATTATCATTTCCTATCACAGAATTGGTTGAAAAACAAGCAGTTAAAATTTATGGATAAGCTCCTCTCGTTCCAAAACTCCTGTTTTGAACGTAATAGACTCAGAAACTCTGTTTCGAGAAGCCTTATACAGAGACGAAACAAAGTTTCTTGCCTCATTGTGTTCCCAAACGGAGTTTGGGAAACAAGCTTTTGGTTAGGTTGACGCGAAAACGCCTGAGCGGGATAGAGCACGCAGAGAAGTAAAAAGCATATGATAGAGTAAACTGCAATAAAGGTACAGAAATGATCCAACACGGTCTGTGACCGTGTTTTGACTAAGCCCTTTATTATTTGATTAACTTGGGCTTACAAAGACACGTTGCAAACGGTGTCGGATCATTGCGCATACTGTGTGAGCTTTGGTAACAAGTACGTTCCATTGTCATTCCCGATTAAGAGATTTCAGCAATGACAGGGGGAACCGTTCTCTCTTTCGGTAACTCCTCTTTTTCCAAATTATCCAGCTTCTTCACCATATTCCCGTAACTCCGGTCGAGCTGAAACCCAAAACGATAAAAGAATTGCGGCCGCAAAAATCCAACTGTGACAATGCCCACGCCCAAGCTCTGCAAGCGGTTGAAAAATTCGTTGAGAAGTCCTTCACTGATACCTTTTTTGCGATAGCGTTCGTCAACGACGATTTTTTCCATATGGACATGATCGTTTTTGATAAATCGATAAAACAGGCCGGCGATGACATGAAGCCGTTCGTTCAAAACGACCAAATATTGATGTTCCGGTAAGAAATCAACGGGCAATTTCGCGATCTTGAACAACCGGTACAAACGACCGATTTCCTTCGGCGACGCCGGATTGCGTATGCTGTGCGTGTTGCCTTCAAAGTCTTCCATAAAGACCACCAGGTTGGGTTTGTACGCTCCTCCTTCTGGTAATGAAATTAATTTTGCCGAATGGTGTGGGGTTAAATGGGGAAAGGTCATGCGGGTAAGAAAAAGCTCCTCATCTTTATTCAGCTTCGTATGAGTCGATATTTCTGAAAGGACGTGAACTAAGATTTCATTTTCAGCATCCTTATTGCGAAAAGTCCGGATGATATCGCTCAAACTGTTTTTCAGAGACGCTTTGCTTTTTGAAAAAACAGTTTCTCGAAAAAACTGTACCCGGACGCCCGGATAGCTCTGTTCAAGGTTTTGCAAGGAATAGGTATTGTACAACTCGATTAACGTTTGTATTCGCGCCACCTGCGTGGCCGAAGGGTTTAATGCATGCCACCGGTGGTACCTCTTAATCGCAAAATAAAGTCTTCGCGGCAGAAAGCCTGTTTCATTTATAGCTCTGAAGTAGCGCTCGAAACTTAGTTGAAGCGCTTTTACACCCGGAGTTTTTTTTACTCTACTCAAGGACTTATAGGCAGCGCGCAACAAAGTGACCCCATCTTTTTCGCCGAGAATTTCTAAAAAAGCAGAAAAAATCACTGGCCACTGACAACGGCCCTTGAGGCCTGGGTACCTGGCTTCGACGACTTCGAGAAACTGTGCTTTCAATCTGAATAAGAGGTCGAGGATGTTTTTGTGGCGGCGCCGTTTAGTAATTGAAACAATACGATAGCCGACTTGATAGTCTTCCGGTGGAATAATGACGTTTTTTGTAATCGGCTCGGTAATTTAGACTTGTCTTTCCGTACGGTTCAAAAAATACACGTAGGCGCACATCCCGCTCCAGGCAAAATTCAACCACCTTTCCCGCATTCGTTCACGCTGTTCCGGATCTTGACGACGCTCGAGCCGGGTCAAGAATTTTTCGATAGTTTTTCCCGGGATATATTCTTCCGTCCATATATTGAATCTGGGCCAATAACCGCCGAAGTCCTTGACGAGAGGAAGGTAAGAGCTTTTAGCCCGAACATATATCATCCACACTAATTCTTGGTTCAATGATCCGGTACTCTTCTCTTTATTAATCGTCAAGGTAAAGTCAAAGGAACCTTGATAGCGTGTATGAACCGAGACTCGAAAGCGTGCTCTTTTCGTTGATTGCCCCAAAAAACTTATCCAAATGCCTTTTTGAGCGATGTCTTGCAGGCGAATCTGTATTCTTCCGCAAAAAAGGAAGATCGCTTCCTGTAGAACCGGATGTTCTCGCAAGGCCCCCATGATAATATCGCAATCTTTGGGTTTGATATTTTCATCGAAAGTAATCACATCACGCCAACGAAACTCTTCTGCATTGTCAGGGTTGACGGCAATCTGTTGATTGGGACCGAGCCATTCACGAAATTTAAGCATGAGCTGTCTCAAGCAGGCATTCGCTTCACTGGCTAATTGTTGGTTGTGTATGTTCGACCATTTGAACAGCTCGACGCGAATTGCCTTATATTTGGTCGGATGCCGGATGCCAATTTCTGTAATTAAATTGAGGAGAATCCTTAACTGCTCATTCGAATGGGCGACGGATGCATCTGTTTGCAGATGCGTCATCAGTGAAAAGAGCGTTGATAAATGCTGATCGCTAAAATTGACTGCACAGATTTGAGAGGCGGTTTTTTGATCCAAAAAGGTGCAATCGTTTTTGAAAAACAATTCAAGTATTTGTTTAAGATCATCTCCTTGTGCGTGGCATAGCAGCGTTTGGAAGGCGGCAGACTTTATTTCTCTGTTGTGAGAACATGCTTTGCGTTTTAATATCGTGTAAATCAGGTGACTGGCTTTATGGTTGTTTTGTTGTCGTTGTAAAACGGAATCGAGATATTTGAAAGCTTTTGCGCTCAGGGCTTTATGTTCCGTAGCAAGGATAAAAGCAGCTTTGTGGATGGCTTGTACTGGGTTTTGTTGTTTAAGGGAGTGAGCGAATTGACGAGATAGTGTTTCTTCCTGTGCTTTGGATAATTCAATTTCTTTGTCCACCATCTCAATTTCAGCAGGCGCTGTTTTGCCTTCAATAGAAAACATTTTAACGCCTAAAAAGCGAACGAGTTTTAGGTTTCCTACCCATAATTCCGGTCGTGAGATAAATTCTGAAAAGTCAATATGGTTTGCCAAACAGCGATAAAAAAAGGAGCCTAACTTGAATCGCCGGTTATTTTTTTCGTCAGCGCGAATATGAAGTTTCGCCCTTTTAGCGCCAATCGTAATTCCTTTTTGAGTTTGTATGACATCATCCGGTAAAAATCCGTGTTCACGAAGAAACCAATTGGGTATTCGAAATTCACGGCCTGCCAATCTGCGTGTGACGTAGTCCGTTTTGTACATTCGCTCAATATCATTACGGAAATTCGCGACAACGCATTTCCTTTTAAAGGTTCCTTTTTGCGTAAGCTCACCCTGTTCTTTTTGAAAACGTCTCGGAATAATGGTGAAATCAACCACTCGTTCATAAGGCGCTAAAAATTGATTGACCCATACAACATGTGAGTGAAAAAAATCACGACGTTCTTTTGGGCTCATCATGGCAAGCTCCGCCTGTTCGTAATCGTAATTCGGATACAGGAGCACGGTATTATATGGCCGGTTATCGCCTACCAGGAAGACTTGGCTAACCGTTTCAAATTCCAAAAACAGGTTTTCGATTTTTTGCGGTGCAATGGTCTCACCCTGCACGTTTTTATAAATGTCTTTCTTGCGATCTAAAATCCAAAAATGGCCGTCTTGATCTTTGGAGAAAATATCGCCGGTTTTGAGCCACCCTTTCCGGAGCCCGCTGTCTTTTCCAAAATAGCCCAGCATGACGTAGGGGCCGCGAAGAAGCATTTCCCCGTCGCTGGCAAGCTTAATATCAATCCCCGGCAACGCTTGACCCACGGAATTGTCCTTGTAGTTGTTAGGGGGAGTCATTGTAATCCCGCCTGTGGCCTCAGTCATACCAAACCCGCTCATGAGCTCGACGCCATGGATTTGGAAAAAACGGAAAACTTCCGGGTCGAGATAACCTGCGGCAGAGAGTCCCCATTTCAGGCGTCCACCGGTGACTTCATGAATTTTCGCTCGAATTTTTTCCGGCGCCTCCGTATCGATATCCACGCTCGCACGTATCGATTCAAATAACTGACCCCATTTTTTCGGGATACTGATAAAAACCGTCGGCTTTGAACGCTTGAAGCTTTCAATCATGGTATCTTGTTTCGGGCTTTCCATAAAAACATAAGTCGCCCCCCAAAATAGGCATCCCAGCATCTCGAAAAAGCGTCCAAAGGTGTGGAATAGCGGGAGATAACACAAGAATACGTCATCCTCGCCAATTTCCGGAAGCGCAATCGCCCTGGCAAAACGTTTACTCACGAGATTGAGCTGCGAAAATTGGATGCCTTTTGGATCGTGAGTGGTCCCGGAAGTGTACATCAGAGTTGCTAAATCATAGCTTTTAACATTGTGGATGGCGTGGAGGACGTCATCCTCCGTAGAGCGCTCTGCTCTTTGCAAAAATATGCGCAACGTTTCAATGCGTTGGTCAGAGAAGGTTTCTCCGGAATCCATTAAAACGATATGTTGTAAATATTTAAAAACGCCTTGACAATTCAGGATTTTGGTCAACAGGCTGCGATCGCTGACGAACGCAATGTGCGCTTTTGTTTCGTGCAAGATGTATTCGATCTGGTCGTCTACCGAATTAGCCGGAATCAAGACATTCACAATCCCTGTGCAGAGGCACGCGATATCGATAACGGCCATTTCGAGACGGTTTTCAGAGAGAATCGCGACTTCGCAACCGCGGCGGTTTTTAGGAAGCGCCGCAAGCAATGCTTTGGCCACCGTAAAAACCATTTCTTGAAGTTCCGTCCAGGTTATTTTCTTTTGCCGGTTCCCTTCCAAAATTTTCAAAACGGTTTTCGGCCCATATGCTTTAGCGCGCTGCACGAAAAGCCGGCCGACTGTAAAATCCGCAGCCTCAATGATTCGCAACAGTAGAGCAAACCAGCGATTTTGACCGCCTTCGTCGTTGACTTTTTCCAGAAGCAAATTGGCGCGCGCTAAGTCGAGGAAGTCAAATAGGGTTTCGGGTTTTGTTCGCGCTTGCAGCAGGCGCTGACCGACTTCGAAAAGCGGCTTGCTACCGGAAAGGCTCAAATGCGCTTTTAATAACCCCTGGTTTTTGCGCAGGGTATCAAATATGGGCTGAATAGATTGAGGACGATTTGATTCTCGAAAAGCCTCGATGGATTTTAGAAGCGCTTGCAAATGTCGTTGAGGTTTTGTACTTGTTTTCAATTCCATCTTTGCCAAAAAATAAACGTTTTGAAAATAGAGGGGATTTCTCAATCAATTTAATCGAATTGCTGACGCAGCGACTCGAGGCTCTGCTTGTAAACTCCATCAAGCATGCCCAGCACTTCATCCTCCGGGGCGGAATCAAGCACATCGAATTCTGCGTCCCACACCACGAGAGAACCTTCGCCATCAGCCTCGACAGAAAACGATCCGCTATAATTCTCCACCGGTAGCGACCCTTCGGTGATAGCGTATTGATAGGAACGTTTTTCATCTGAGTAGCCGGAAACGTCCTCGAAGAGTTTGCCACCGTCCGCTAGATCACAGACTCGCATGTTCCCTTCAACTTTGGCGTTGGTAACTCTTTCCGGCCAGTTTGCGATAGCTCTGAGGTCACCCACGACCGCCCAAACTTTTCCGGTGAGGCGTTAATTTTGATTGTTTTGTGAACTTTTTTCATGATTGTATTTCCTTTCTTTGAATATTAGTGTTTCCCTTAGTAGTAACCGCCAAGTTAGATTACGATGACCGGTCGTCATATTTGGAGTATATACAAAAAAAGACTGATGTCAAGCACTTTTTTTGTGAAGCGCAACATGTTTGGGTAAATATGCGAAATATTGAAAACGATGCATCTTTCTTCTGAGCCTAATTTCTATTCAATCTGATATATCCAATAGTTCAGCGTCAGGTCCCATCCCTGCCAGAATGTTGAAAGACTCACGCCAAAATCGGAATCGTGAAGAAATGACCGGGACGTTCGACGGGACGTACGTTTACGGCTACATCCGGCG
>JBHHWX010000210.1:0-9866 GCA_046756745.1 bacterium
TAGGCTCAGTCATCTTTTAGATGACTTTAGCTATGAGCCCAGAATTTCAATTCGGGGCGGATCTGGCGGCTTCAACGAAAGATGTGGGTAAAGATAAGTTCTTGCAGAGAGAAGGGGGCAGGCTAAAATGGAGTGAGTAAACCATGAAAAATCCATTCATTGCCGGAAACTGGGTTCGGGGAGAAAATTTCTTTGGCCGTCAGAAACTCTTGAACGAGATTTTGAGCGGTCGCAGAAATTGTCTCTGGGTAGCGGGGTCGCGGCGTTCCGGGAAAACGTCTCTGTTAAAGCAACTGCAACTGCTCACGAAAGACGGTGAGTATGCCCAAAAATACATCTCTCTGTTTTGGGATTTGCAGGGCAGCCGGGATCTCGAGGGATTGAAAGAATCCCTGCTCGAAAACATCGAGTTCACGGCAAAACGCTTCGAAGCAATCGGCATCGATGTCGATAAACTCGAGGAGAAGGATCTGTTCGGTATTTTGCGGACGCTGAGACGTCGAGCCCAAGATGCGGACTTGAATTTGATGCTGCTCTGCGATGAGGCAGAAGAACTGATTACGGTCCAAAAGAACAACCCCGAGGCTCTGCCAAAACTGCGTCGCTTTTTTCAAAGCGGCGACAACGTGTATACCATTCTTACGGCCACAAGACGTTTGAGTCTACTGGGACACACGACATCAGCGAATACATCGCCGTTTTTGTACGGCTTTGTACCGCCGGTTTATTTGACGCTCCTGGATGAAGACGCGGCTCGTAAGCTCATCAATCGCTGGGATTTTGAAGAGGCTCAAGTTCGTAATATCCTCAAGAAAACGTCGAATCATCCTTATCTCATTCAGATGCTCTGCTGGCGATTGATCGAATCCGGAGATCTCGAAAAAGTCATAGAAGAGGTCTGCCACGACAGTATGATTAGCCATTTTTTTTCAATTGATTTTCAATACTTAGACGAGCATGAAAAATCTATTTTGCTGCATCTGGTGCAAAACCAGCGACTTTCGTTGGAAGGACTTCAGCCTTTGGTTCGAGCGCCCGGAGAAAAACTTATTGGATTGCTTTATGAACTCCTGCAATCGGGATTGATAAAGCAAATTGACTCACATTACAGCATTTCAAATTATTTTTTTGAAAAATGGCTGGAAAGAGAAAAGCAAAACTTGTATACCGAAACGGATCTCAAACAGGCTGAGCCGACTGAGAAAATTGAGTCAAGACCGAGCGTGAAGGGTGGAACCATGCCGGAAATAGGCGAATATTTAACCGGACATGAAATTCTGGACAAAGTGGGGTCCGGAGGGATGGGCGTCGTCTTCAAAGGACGCGACATGCGTTTGAACCGGGTCGTTGCCTTGAAGGTGCTACCGCCGGATCTCATGTCTGATGATGATTTAAAAGAGCGCTTTCTCATCGAGGCGCAGGCGGCATCCTCCCTGCACCATCCTAATATCACCACTATTTTTCAAATCGGGGAAGATCGCAGTCTGATGTTCATTTCAATGGAATTTGTAGAAGGAGTCACTTTGAGAAAATGGTCTGCAGCAGAGGAACGGTCACTTTTTGAAAAACTCCAAGTTATGATCGATACCGGCAAAGGCATAGCGCATGCTCACAAAAAGGGGATCATTCATCGCGATATCAAGCCAGATAACATCATGGTGTCTGATGAAGGAATTGTCAAGGTGACGGATTTTGGTTTGGCTAAAATTCAAAACATGCCTGACAGACACCTGACTAAGAGCAACACAACTCTCGGCACAGCCGCCTATATGTCGCCCGAGCAGGCGAGCCGGGTCCCTGCCGACCACTGCTCGGACATTTTTTCCTTTGGCATCGTCATGTATGAATTATTGGCGGGCCGCCTCCCCTTTGTCGGTGAATATGAGCTTTCGATTATGTACGCCATCATGAACGAAGATCCGGAACCTCTCCGGCAGGCAAATCCGGATTTGCCCGATGAGCTTGAAACCATCGTCCATAAAGCTCTGGAGAAAAACAAGGAGGCGCGCTATGCAAGTATGGATAAATTAATTGCGGACTTAAGTCGCATAAAGAAGAAGCTCACAAATATTGAATAGGGAAGACCTCAATGAATCAACCTCGGATCCCAAGACGCGATTTTCTCAAAATGAGCGCCGGTTTAACCGGCACTAGCGCTCTGGCAGCTTTCGCGCCTACTCAAGCCGCCTTTGCCAAGAAGCTGTCACGGCTCAGTGTGGCCGCTGAGGCGAGCTCTTTCGCTGACATGCGTAGCCAGTACTTGCTCTCCCCGAACGTCATTTACTTCAACCACGGCTCCATGGGCACCCTACCGTAAATGGTGCAAGACGCCCATAATGGCTATCTCGAGTTGTGCGAGAGCAACCCCTGGCTCTACATGTGGAGCGAGCCCTGGGAAAAAGCGCGCGCGCAGACCCGTACAAAAGCCGCAGCATTTCTCGGCTGCGGCGACGACGAAGTGGCGTTCACCCACAACACCACAGAGGGGTTCAATCTGCTGGCCAACGGTCTGCCGCTCGGGGAGGGCGACGAGGTGGTGTTCAGCAGTTTGAATCACTCCGGGGCCAGCCAATGCTGGTTTCATTACGCCGAGACCAAAGGCTTTTCCGTCAACCGGTTTGAATTTCCCATCCGCGAGGTTGCGGATTTGAGCGCTGAAGATATCGTTGAGATTTATGCGAAGCACATCTCGGAGAAAACCCGCGTGCTGGTGTTCCCGCATCCTCTGTTCTTTGAGAGTAATTGTTAACACAAGCGCGTGAGATGTGTATAATTTTGAAACGAAATGATTGCGGGGCGTCTTATTCGCCAAAATTTCGCTTGACTGTCGCTGTTTATTTTTTTATTTTACCTACGTCCATTCAGTTGAGAGGTTGTTTATGCTTATTGCTGTGAGAGTTGATCGAGTTACGCTGGATACCCATACGAATCGGTTTGTCGTCATTCTGAGGGATGATGTCAACAGCCGCTGGTTACCGATCGTTGTCGGAAATACGGAAGCTCAAGCCATCGCGTTGCAGCTCGAACAAATTACTCCGCCACGTCCTCTCACTCATGATTTGATAAAAAATCTTCTCGACTCTGTTGAAGCGAAGGTGTCCCGTGTGATTGTGAGCGATTTGCGGGAAAACACCTATTACGCGCTAATTAGTTTGAAGCTAAATGGGCACAATTCCGATATTGACGCACGTCCCAGCGACGCGATTGCCCTGGCATTGCGGATGCACGCTCCGATATTTGTTGAAGAGGATGTCATGAGCAAGGCCTCTGTTAATGAAAAAGAAACCGAAGGTGGAGAAGATATCGCACGCGAAAATTTGGATGAGCTCGACCGTCTGGAGCTGGATATGCAAAAAGCGATTCTCGATGAGAGGTACGAAGACGCAGCCAGATTGAGAGACCAAATTAAAGATCTGAAGAAGAAAAGACAAGAGCTATAACAGCGCTATTTTGATCGAAATGAAACAAGGCGGAACCAACATTTTGGTTGCGCCTTTTTTAGTAGAAACAAGCTAACAGCGGTCAGCCATCAGCTTTCAGCTTTTTCAAGCTCCGCATGACAATAAATATCAGGTTGTTAAGTGACACAGTCGCTTCACTCCAAAATTAGGAGTTCTATTTGGATTGGGCTTGTCCAAAAAGTCAAATGTCATTGCGAGCGGAGCGAAGCAATCCCCTGGTTTTGTACCTAAAATCGGGAGATTGCTTCGTCGTCCCGATATTCTTTACTGTAAAATTTAAGGAAAATCGGGACTCCTCGCAAAGACATTTATTGCCCTTTTTGGAAGGCCCCAGTTTTAAAGCTGACGGCTGAAAGCTGAAAGCTTTTCTTACGTCGATAATTAAATTTTAGCTTATTGGTCATAGAATGCCGAAAAAAGAACCCAATCCCTGGCTTTGGGTGCCGAGCCTGTACTTTGCGGAAGGCCTTCCCTACGTTGTCGTCATGATGGTTTCAGTGATAATGTACAAACGCTTAGGTATCTCAAACACTGAAATCGCTCTTTATACGAGTTGGCTATATCTTCCCTGGGTGATAAAACCGCTTTGGAGTCCGCTTGTGGATATCTTTAAAACGAAGCGGTTGTGGATTGTGGTCATGCAGCTCATTATCGGAGCTGGGTTGGGAGGCGTTGCCCTCTCGATACCGGCGCCGAATTTTTTTAAATTTACATTGGCATTCTTCTGGCTTTTAGCTTTCAGCTCTGCAACGCATGATATCGCCATCGATGGATTCTACATGCTGGGTCTTTCAAAGCACAAACAAGCCTGGTTTGTGGGAGTGAGAAGCACTTTTTATCGATTTGCGATGATTTCCGGCCAGGGACTGTTGATAATTTTGGCAGGCTATGTCGAGAGCGTCACCGGCCTGCCCACAGAAAGTATAAACGTCTCTACCAATCCAACCATTGAGAACATTGAATATCTCCATCCCGATTCAATAGATGTGTCTGTTTCCGAAGGTGAAATAAGGTTGGTCACGTATCCATCCGAATTAGAAATCGGCGCTTTCAAACGACCGCAGACGGAAGTGGATTCAACCATCCATTTTGCGAAAGAGTGGAATCAAAAAAGCGGCTTTTACACCCCGAGAGAGATAACACCAGGCCGGACTGAGCAGCCTGATGAACCCACCTGGTGGGATAAATTCGTTGTCAGGCCTCTCGAAGCATTTTTCAAAAAACATTTTGGGCCGGATGAGCCTGCCGTTGCTCAGGATGATCTGGCCGGCAACGTTGGTATCATATTTTTTCATCTTTCGAACAAACCACAGCCGGGAAAAGATATTGTGGTGAATTTCGGACGTGAGTCGGGTGATAGCAGCATAAAGTTGGTGGAGGGAGGCCATTTCATTTTTAACGAAGACAATTGGAACACGCCTTTTATGGCGGTCATCCAATTAGATCCAAAACTTCGAACTCAATCGAAAGCGGTATTCAGGGCGCGCGCCGGGAATATTCCGTTAGCCTGGTCCATCACATTTTTCTTTTTGGCGGGCTTGTTTATTCTGTTTTTTTTCTATCATAAGGCTCGCCTTCCACATCCAACAAGCGACGTTTCGGCGGCGGCTCAAACTTCAAAAAGTCCATACGCTGAATTTTTCAAGACGTTCGGATCGTTTTTTCAGAAAAAACAGATTGCGCCGATTCTGGCATTCCTGCTCTTATACCGTTTTGCTGAGGCACAGCTTGCCAAACTGGCTCCCCCTTTTTTATTGGACGCCCAAGAGGTGGGAGGATTAGCCCTGACCACAGGACAAGTTGGATTTGTTTACGGCACTGTCGGCATTCTCTTTCTGACGCTCGGCGGCTTAGTAGGTGGATTTTTTGCTGCCAGAAACGGATTAAAATATTGGCTTTGGTGGATGGTCGTCGCGATGAATCTCCCGGATTTAGTTTATGTCTATCTGTCTTACACACTCCCGGACAACCAGTGGCTGATTAATGCCAGCGTCGCTATCGAGCAATTTGGCTACGGCTTTGGATTTACAGCTTACATGCTTTATATGATTTATGTTTCGGAAGGCGAACACAAGACGGCTCATTTTGCAATTTGTACGGGATTTATGGCTTTAGGCATGATGATCCCCGGAATGTTTAGCGGTTGGCTGCAAGAGCTTATCGGCTATGAGCATTTCTTTGTTTGGGTCATGCTTTCCACAATTCCCGCCCTGATTGTTCCTAAATTCATTCCCCTCAACTCCGAGTTTGGCAAGAAGACCGGAGAAAATTAAACAGGACCTATTACAATTTGTGTAAATCTATGAAAAATAAATATGCAAAAGAATTAGAAAGAATTTTTTCTCAAAATCCCCACCGCACCTTCAAGGCCAAAGAGCTCGCCCGTAAACTCGCGATTAAAAAAGTGGAGTATACGAAATTCCGGGACGCTCTGAAACAACTCGCGGCTCAAAATAAAATCGCTAAATATAAGCGCAACCACTATGGCCTGATGAAGACCGCACCGGTTGTCACCGGGGAGCTGCATGTCAAAACGCAAGGCTACGGTTTTTTGATTACCGAAGAGGGCAAGGATGATGTGTTCATCAGTCAAAAAAATATGGGCGTGGCTTTGAATAAAGACGTTGTGCGGGTTCAACTCTTTGCGCGCACGAAAGGCGCCAGTCCGGAGGGGCGGGTCATCGAAGTCGTTGAACGAGCGCGTCAAAATATTGTTGGCACTTACCGCAAAAATCGACGCTATGGTTTCGTTATTCCCGATGATATCAAAATGAACCGGGACCTTTACATCAATGCCGGCGACGATTTGAAAGCAAAGTCAGGACAGAAAGTGGTGGTTAAGTTGGAATATTGGGAGGACGAACGACTGAGCCCGGAAGGCCGCATCGTGGAAGTGCTCGGCTTTCCTGATGAGCCGGGGGTAGACGTCATTTCCGTGGTGAAAGCGTTTGACCTGCCAACTACGTTTCCGGCAAAAATCGAAAAAGCTGCAGAGCTCATCCCTGACGACATCCCCGAAAAGGAGATCAAACGCCGGCTGGATTTGCGCAATGAAATTTGTTTTACCATCGATCCTGAGGACGCGAAAGATTTCGACGACGCTGTTTCCATCAAAAGGCTTGAAAATGGCAATAGCGAGCTCGGCGTGCATATCGCCGACGTCAGTTACTACGTACAGGAAAACAGCGCGATAGACAAAGAAGCCATAAAACGCGGCACTTCGGTGTATCTGGTGGACCGCGTGGTACCCATGCTGCCGGAAAAGCTCAGCAACCAAATCTGCAGCTTACGTCCCAAAGAAGATCGGCTGACGTTGAGTTGTCTTATGGAAGTCTCGCCACATGGACGAGTCGTCAATTACAAAATTGTGGAATCCGTTATCAACAGCGTTCACCGTTTTACCTATCAAGAGGCGCAAGAGGCGATCTCCGGTCAGAAGAACACGTCCCCTTTTCAAGACGAGATCCGTGCGATGTACCAGCTCAGCCGGATTCTCATAAAACGGCGTGGGCAGCTTGGCAGCCTGGACTTTGATCTTCCGGAAGCGAAAGTCGAATTAGATGAGTTGGGTTTTCCGGTATCCATTATAAAACGAGTGCGGATGGACAGCCACCGTCTGGTAGAGGAATTCATGCTTCTGGCAAATCAAACCGTCACCGAGCATGTGGCGCTCAATCTGAGCGTAGACAAACGTGTGCCGCCGTTTATCTATCGCGTTCACGAGCCGCCCGACTCCGAAAAAATGGCGGATTTTAAAAAATTCGTCAAAGCGCTTGGATACCCGATAGATCCGAACAAGCGTGTGACCGGCAAGCTTCTGGGTCAGTTTTTGGAGACCATTCGCGGCAAGCCTGAAGAAAACATGATCGAAAATGTGATGTTGCGCTCGTTGATGAAGGCCAAGTACTCTGTCGAAAACGCCGGTCATTTTGGGTTGGCGTTCAAGCACTATACCCATTTCACCTCCCCCATTCGCCGTTACCCGGACTTGGCCGTGCACCGTCTTCTGAAGCAGTATCAGAATCAATTTGATTTCGAACAAGCCGTAAAAATAAAAACCCGGCTGGAGACCATCTCGCGTATCGCGTCGGAACGGGAAGTTGTTGCCCTCGAGGCCGAACGGGAATCCATTAAAATGAAACAGGTGGAGTTCATGCAGCGCCACCTGGGCGATGTATTTGACGGCATTATCTCCGGGGTGGTCGCCTTTGGCATTTTTGTGGAAATCGTCGACATATTGGTGGAAGGCCTAGTACACATTTCGGATTTAGACGACGATTATTACAACCATGACGAAAAGAATTACCAGCTCATCGGAGAACACACCCAAAAAATCTATCGCTTGGGCGACCGGGTCAAGGTTCGCGTGGTACGCGTTGACATAGATGAACGGATTGTGGATTTTGTTTTAGTGAAGGAGGGTTAACGAGGGATTAACCGGAAATTCGAAAAATGAGCAATCTGAAAACCACTTAGCGAAGGCGTCCCCGCCGAGCGAAGCTTTCCGGACTGGATATATAGGATTTACCCACCTGTTCGGCATTCGTAGAATCCCCGACGCAAGAATGAACTGAGGATTGCATCCTCTTTCAAAAGTCTGCTCTAAGGGCTGATTTTTTTGTTTTGATGGAGGCTTCTTTTGGGATGCATCCCCTACTCATTGGTTCCGCAAGGGATTACCTGATGGGCCGAGCAAGTGGGCTACAAATCCCTTGCGAGCTTAAATAGAAATTTGGCAACGAGAGGTGCTCGTAGGGGCACTCGCGCGGTAAAGAAAATCCAAAAAACTGGAATGACTCATGATTAACAAAACTGGAGAACGCATGCGCACTTTTTTTCTCTTATGCACCCTTCTATTCGTTGCCGCGCCAGTGGCAGCACAGGCCCAGCTCTCGGCCGTGGAGCGGGCGATGGTGGAACACGTGGACAGACATAACAACGCTGCTCTGGCCCTGCTCGAGCAGGTTGTCAACATAAACAGCGGCAGCATGAATTTCGCTGGGGTGCGGCAAGTCGGCGATATCTTTCGGGCCAAGTTAGACGCCCTGGGTTTCGAGACGCGCTGGGTGGAGGGCAAAGCATTCCAGCGCGCCGGACATCTGGTTGCGAAGCGAATCGGCAAGGGGCCGCGTCTGCTGCTCATCGGCCATTTGGATACGGTGTTCGAGCCGGACAGTCCCTTCCAGCGTTTTGAAGTGCTCAACGATACGACCGCACGCGGCCCGGGGATTGGCGATATGAAGGGGGGAGACGTGATCATCGTGCACGCGCTGGCGGCTCTGCAGGCCGTGGGTGTGCTCGACGATATGAATATCATCGTGGTTATGACCGGCGACGAGGAGCGCAGCGGTCGACC
The DNA here is from genome assembly GCA_046756745.1 of bacterium. Classification (GTDB taxonomy): domain Bacteria; phylum Zhuqueibacterota; class Zhuqueibacteria; order Oceanimicrobiales; family Oceanimicrobiaceae; genus JBHHWX01. Next base: position 8,818 of record JBHHWX010000210.1, read on the forward strand.
TTTGGCGTTAGCGCGTCAGGACTTGATCGAGGCGGCCAAAGCAGCGGACATCGCCATCGGGTTTGAGAACGGGGACGGCGATCCCACCACCGCCATCGTCGCCCGCAGAAGCTCCACCGGCTGGCAATTGCGCGTTACCGGCAAGCCGGCCCACTCGTCGCAGATTTTTCGCAAAGACGTTGGCGCCGGCGCGATTTATGAGGCGGCACGTATACTGTACGGGTTTTACGAGCGGCTGGCAGGTGAGCAGTACCTCACGTTTAATCCTGGGGTGATACTCGGTGGCACAGATGTGGACTACGACGCGTCACAAGACCGGGGCGCGGCCTTTGGAAAAAGCAATGTCGTAGCCGAACACGCCGTCGCCGCGGGGGACCTGCGGACAATTTCGCCAGAGCAGTTAGAGCGCGCCAAGACGACCATGCAGGCCGTGGTCGCCGAGCGCCTCCCCCAAACCACCACTGAGCTGACGTTCCGGGATTCCTATCCCCCGTTAGCGCCGACAGACGGAAATCGAAAATTGCTGGGACTTTTCGATAAAGTGAGCCGCGATCTGGGTTTTGGAGCGGTTGCAGAAGTGGACCCAATGAGAGCCGGCGCCGCAGACGTTTCGTTTACTGCCGCGCATGTTGAGATGGCCATCGATGGTCTGGGGCTGGGCGGCGCCGACGATCATACCGTCAGGGAGACCGGGGATCTGCGAACATTGCCGATACAAACAAAACGGGCTGCCGTGTTGCTGTACCGGCTGAGCAGGGGGCACAAGGAGTGACGAATTGGGAGCGCAAGTATGTTTGCGCCGGGGATTCTATCCGGCGGCCGACGGACCGGGCGGGGGAAATCCCCGGTGAGGGTACATCGTATTGCAAACGTCTCGTTTGCACAGGGGGACAGTCAGAAAAGGGATTGCCTCCATCGTAACTCGACATTTATGTCGAGGATTCAACCTCCCCAAAAGAGCGACAGCCAAAACGCCAGAAAATAAATTTTTCAAGCTCATAGCTCAAGTCGGCTGAAGCCGACTGTGTCTCGCTTCACACAACTGAACA
>JBHHWX010000211.1:0-9861 GCA_046756745.1 bacterium
GGACTTTTGTCGGATAAATACCTCGAGGGGATTCCTCCGGATTCCCGGGCCGCCAAAGAACATGGATATCTCAGCCGGGATGACATTACAAAAAAGAAATTAACGAAAATTGAATGCTTGAATAAAATAGCGCAAGCTCGAAATCAATCCCTGGCTCAAATGGCGCTAGCCTGGGTTCTGCGAAAACCGGGGGTGACTTCCGCTCTCATGGGCGCCAGCCGGGTCCGTCATGTCGATGACGCCGTCAGAGCTTTGGAAAACCTTGAATTTACTGCTAAGGAATTGAAAAGTATCGACAGCACCTGCAGAAGTTTTACAGAGAAACTTACTTAAGGAGGAAGGAACATGCAAAATAGTCTGGGTAGTCTCGATTACTTCGTTATTCTACTCTATTTCGTTGTCGTATTTTTTGTCGCCTGGTGGGCCGCCTTTCGTGAAAAAGCCACCCGCGAAACTTCAGCCGGATATTTTCTTGCCGGTCGCAATGTTGGCTGGTTTGTCATTGGGGCTTCGCTTTTTGCCTCAAACATCGGCTCGGAGCATCTGGTCGGCTTAGCCGGAACCGGGGCTGACAGCGGGGTGGCTGTTGCCCAATTTGAGATTCTCGCTTCGCTCATATTGCTGATTCTCGGATGGGTGTTCGTGCCGTTCTATTTAAAAAGTCAAGTTTACACCATGCCCGAATTTTTGGAGCGCAGGTATTCTCCCGGCGCCCGTACGTATCTTTCCTGGATATCCATTGTCGGTTATGTGCTCACTAAAATATCGGTCACCATTGCGGCCGGGGGCATTGTTTTTGAAACCTTACTCGGAATCAATTTTTGGACCGGCGCGTTGATTGTCGTTGTTGCCACCGGCATCTACACTGTTTTTGGTGGATTGCGAGCGGTCATTTATACAGATTTGATGCAGACGTTTGTCTTGATCGCCGGCTCGGTGACGGTGACCGTGATCGGACTCAATGCCCTGGGCGGTTGGGACGCGATGTATGAAACCGCCGGAGGCAGCTTTTTTGACATGTGGAAGCCGATGTCTGACCCAGATTTTCCTTGGACCGGGATTCTGTTCGGCGCTCCGATTTTAGGGGTGTGGTATTGGTGTACGGACCAATTTATCGTGCAACGTGTACTTTCAGCAAAAAACCAGGATCAGGCGCGCCGGGGGACGATTTTCGCCGGATTCTTGAAAGTCCTCCCTCTGTTCATTTTTGTGATTCCCGGGGTCATCGCTTATTCCTTGGCAAAAACAGGACGCATCGACTTGGCGCAATCCGATGCTGCTCTGCCGACACTCGTGGGCGCTTTGCTGCCGGTGGGGTTCCGGGGTCTGGTTGTGGCTGGATTACTCGCTGCCTTGATGAGCTCGCTCTCCTCGGTTTTCAACTCATGCTCGACATTGATCGCATTAGACGTCTACAAAAAAGTGAAACCCGAGGCATCTGAAAAACGGTTGGTCCGGGTGGGACAAGTCGCAACCGGCGTCTTGGTGATTCTAGGACTGTTATGGATTCCGTTTATCCAATCGATTTCCGGTCAATTGTACAAGTATCTGCAAAGCGTGCAGGCCTATATTTCGCCGCCCATTGCCGCTGTTTTCTTATTAGGTCTTTTCATAAAGCGATTGAATGGCCGCGGCGCCCTGGCCTCCCTGCTGGTGGGATTCGTTCTCGGAATGGGGCGTCTCATCGCCGAAATCAACAAGGAGCAGTTGAGTGGGGTATTCTATAATTACGCCGATATCAATTTCTTGCATTTTGCTGTGTTCTTATTTGTCGTGTGCTCGGCAGTTCTGGTCGGGGCGAGTTTAACGGCGCCGCCGCCTTCGGATGAGAAACTCGAGGACTTAACCTATTCAACCGCTTCGACCACGGTTGAATCCAATCCGGTTTGGCGAAAACGTGATATATTACTTTCGGTTGTTCTCGGTTTCATTGTGGCGGCCATCTGGATTTATTTCCGGGGCTGATTCCTAACGCAGCAAAGCCGCAACCAAAATTGATCCGTACATTTATTAGGGCAAACCGTCTAATTCAACGGAGTAATGGATTTTTGGATTAATGGAGTAAGAGATGGCTCTGTTTCAAACTTGCAAAAAACCATTGCTCCAACAATCCTATGCTCCGTTTGATTAATTATGAATGTCATTCCCGCGATCTTTTGAGCGGGAATCCACACTCAATACAAATGGATTCCGGCTTAATCCTGTCCCTGCAATCTTTAAGCGGGGAGATTGCCGGAATAACAAGAATATTCTAACGACTCTGCTTAGAAAGAAGAATCAATGAATATCAACAAACTCCAACGACTCGTTACATCTGTCCTGCTGTTGCTCTTGTTCAGCCAGTGCAAGCAGGGCGCTGAAGAAAGTATCGGTTCACCTGTCGAGAAGAGATTGCCCTGGGATATTCCCGATGGTTTCGTCATAGAACTTGTTGCTACGGATTTGTTTTTGCCTGTCAATATAGCATTCGTTCCCAATCCGCAGCCGGATGCGGACACGCCGCTCTATTACATCACAGAACTTTACGGCAAGGTCAAAGTCGTGCTTCGGAACGGGAATGTACTTGTCTATGCCGAGAATCTGTTGAATTTTTCCCCAACCGGAAACTTTCCGGGATCAGGTGAAATGGGTGTGTCAGGCATTGTGGTGGAACCTGGCAGCGGCGATCTGTTCGTGACTATGGTCTACGACGACAACGGCATCAAAAATAAGGTAGTCGGGATGCACAGCATGGATGGCGGACGTTCAGCCGGCGCGATGACCACGTTGATAGATGGCATTCCAGGACCGCCCCAGTCGCACCAGATTCATCAGGCCACTATTGGGCCGGACGGCAAACTCTATGTCCAAATCGGGGACGGATTTAATGCAAACGCCGCCCAAAGAGATGACGACCTGCGAGGGAAAATACTACGGATGAATCTTGACGGTTCCATGCCGGAGGACAATCCGTTGTCTGGGAGTTACGTCTACGCCAAAGGCGTGCGTAATCCTTTTGGGGGCGCTTGGAGGGAAGCCGACAATTTACTCTATATCAGCGACAATGGGCCAGAAGTGGATGATCGCTTAGTGAAAGTTGAGGCCGGCGGTAACTACGGTTGGCCATCGAGTCTGCTGCCGGGAGCGATTCACCGCTGGAACCCTCCGGTGGCGCCAACGGCAGTCGCCTTTTGCGAGGGCGCTGGGTTTCCTGAATCATATCAGGGGCGCTTGTTCGTCGGTCATTCCGGGCCAACCTATTTGCTTGGACAAACCGCGCGCGGTAAACGGATTCAGATGTTTACCCTTGCGCCGGACGGAAGCGTCACGACTCAATCGGATTTTTTGACCTACACCGGGAGAGGCCGCGCTACGGTGGTGGGCTTAGCTTTTGGCCCGGATGGTCTGTACTTTACCGACTTGTACGGTGAGGACGGGTTTGACGCCAACGGCATCACCCGGGCAAATATCTATCGAGTTTCTTATGCTCCGGCAATCAGTTCAATACTTTAGATTTTAAAAATCCGTATTTTATCAGTGTAAATCCGTGGCGAAAATATTTTTTGTTCTATTTCTAAATGATTTTTTGGCAAAATAGTTATCTTTATATTTAATTAAGAAGTTAATTATTTTGACTACAATTATTTTGACCTTTTACAATCTTTATTCATTGTGCAAAACATGACCTCAAATTTTGTTAAAAATACAAAGTTTTGGCGGTAATGGAATAAACAAGCGCACGAAGAAGACGGAGTCCTGTGCCTTGGAAGAATAAAATGTACTTTATGCCTTCGTGAACTTTGTGTCTTTGTGGTGAAAAAAAATAGGTGAAACTTACTATGCAAAATTTAAAAAACTCGCTGCCGACCCGATCCTCGATAGCAAAATTTATTTATCTCTTCATGACGCTAAGTCTAATTGGCCTGATTGTTTGGAGATGCGCCTCGGATACGGTCGTCACCTCCTTACAAAGCGTCACGAAAGAGCCGCCGGAGTGGAGTCATAACGCGACCATCTATGAAGTCAACCTGCGTCAGTATTCACAAGCTGGCACGTTTGTGGAATTCGAGAAACATCTACCTCGATTGAAGGAGATGGGGGTCGAAATTCTTTGGCTGATGCCGATTCATCCAATTGGTGAAAAAAATCGCAAAGGCGCGCTCGGCAGTTACTATTCGGTCAAGGATTATAAAGGCGTCAATCCGGATCATGGAACGCTAAATGACTTAAAGCGTTTGGTCAAGAAGGTGCACGAACTGGACATGACTCTCATCCTCGACTGGGTCGCCAATCATTGCGCTTGGGATCATGCCTGGGTATCCGAGCACCCGGATTGGTTCACCAAAGATAAAGACGGCAATATGCAGCCGCCGGTACCGGATTGGAGCGATGTGGTCGATTTGAATTATAACAGCCATGAAATGCGCGCCGCGATGATCGAGGCGATGCAGTTTTGGGTGCAGGAGGTTGATATCGACGGTTATCGTTGTGACTATGCCGGTGGGGTTCCGCTGGATTTCTGGCGGGCGGCTCGCGCGGAGCTCGATAAAATCAAGCCGGTGTTTATGCTGGCGGAATGGGATGAACCGCCTCTGCATGAAGCTTTTGACGCGACCTATTCCTGGGAATTTCATCACCTGATGAATGAGATCGCCCAAGGCAAAAAAAGCGCAGACGATGCTGCAAGGTACTTTATCGAAAATCAAAAGAAGTATCCTCCCGACGCTTTCCGGATGATGTTTACGTCCAACCACGATGAAAACTCCTGGAACGGTACGGTCTTTGAGCGCCTGGGAGAGGCCGCAGAAACATTCGCCGTTTTATCCGCTTCGGTTCCCGGGATGCCGCTGGTTTACAGCGGACAGGAGGCCGGTTTGGATAAACGCTTGGCTTTTTTCGAAAAGGACGTCATCGAGTGGCGCGAACATCCTTTCTTCGATCTTTATAAAACTTTGCTCCGTCTTCATCAAACAAACAAAGCGTTATGGAACGGCCGTTTCGGCGGCAAGATGACGCGGCTGCAATCCGGCAATGACCGGACTGTATTGGCTTTCACACGCGAAAAAGACGGTGATAAGATTTTGGCGATCTTCAATTTAAGCGACGCCAAACAGGCTGTCACGTTAAAGCACGAGTCGTTATCAGGACGCTACACCCAAATTTTGAGGGAGGCTTCCCTTGCAGTATCGCCGGATCAACAAATTGCAATGGAGCTTCTCCCCTGGGAATACCGGGTTTATGTCCAATCCCGAAACTCCGCGACACGTGGAACCGAAAGTAAAAAATAACGGTGAGAAATACAATTTACACATTAGGGGGTTAGGGCAGGTGAAAAATTTTATGTTAATGTTTGAAAAGAATATCCGCAAGGCAACTAGGAAGGAAATTGATTTCTATGAAAATAGACTATATCCGCTTCAGGATGAAGTTTTCAAATTAATTCGAACCGAGCGCTTTTATTTAAGCGGCGGCACATGCCTGTCTCGATTTTATTACCAGCATCGGTATTCAGAGGACTTGGATTTTTTCTTCGATGGCTTTCTCTATTCTAAGGAAGAGTTTGAAATCGTCTTCAGGGAAATCATCAACAGGGTAAGCGAAAAATTCAAGACGGAAATAACTGTCAGCGGAGAATATTTCAAACGTGGATTCGTTTACAAAAAAGACACTACCTTAAAAGTTGAATTTGTCTATGAAAATTTCAAAAATGTCGGACAGCGCCGCAAGGTGAATGAAGTCTATATCGATTCACGAGAAAATATAGCAACCAATAAATTAACTGCTGTCTATGATCGGAAGACCGCAAAAGACTTTATTGATCTTTATTATTTGCTGCAGGATATCGATTTTGAGCGGGCTGCAAAATGGGCTGAATATAAAGTTGTGCCGCTGGATTACGAAGGTGTTCTCATCGCTTTTGCCAATCATGAATTAGAGGGAACCGCATTAATGAAGCAAGATATCTCATTAAAGGACTTTAACGATTTTGTGTTGAACTTTATTTACAGGATAATGGCTTATGCAAAAAAACATGAATAAATATTTCTGGGACGGCGAACTGAATGTTTCGGAAGAATATAAGCTGAAAAGGATTATCGAATATGCTTCTTTCCCTGACCTAATTGATTATCCTGTTGAAGATCTAAAAAAATATCTTCCAGCTATTAATATCGATGAATTGAGAACCAGCGAAAAAAGAAAGACTTTTATTAAATTGATCTTACCTTTCATTGCGGAATCGCAAAGCTGGGATGATATTGTCACCAGAATGATAAGTACCTGAAAGTCTAATGGCTTGTTTGGTTCCGGCTTGTCCGGGTTAGGAAATACAGAATATGAAACCAACCAAATCAATAAATTATTTTAACTCGCGCAGCAAACTACCTTCAAATCCGAATATCAGGTTGAGGCATCTATCTGTCCTCATCTGGACAGTAGCCATTCTTGCCCATTGCTCCTGCCGGCAAGAAGTTTCCGTCCAGCCCCTGTTTGAGAAGCTTACTCCCCAGGAAACCAATGTCACCTTTAAAAACATCCTCGTAGAAGAACCCCTATTCAACAGCGTCAATTATCTCTATTTCTACGATGGCGGAGGGGTGGCCGTTGGGGATATCAACAACGACGGCCTGGCGGATATCTATTTTACCGCCAATATGTTTTCCAATCGCTTGTATGTCAACAAAGGGAATTTTCAATTTGAGGATATTACGGAATCTGCCGGCGTGGGAGGGGGAACCGGAGGGTGGTCTACGGGCGTCACCATGGCCGACGTCAACGCGGATGGATTCCTGGATATTTACGTGTGCCGGTCGAATTACTTGGACAGAAAAGGCGCAAACCAGTTGTTCATCAACAACGGGGATTTGACCTTTACCGAAAGAGCTGCGGAATACGGTCTCGATCACACCGGACTGTCAAGACAAGCTGCTCTTTTCGATTACGACCTGGACGGCGATCTCGATATGTACCTGTTGAATCACTCGGTACATGCAAAAGGCACCTATCGCCCTGCGAGCAAACTGCGGGGAACCCGCGATGGCGAAGCCGGAGATAAATTATTCAAAAATGAGCAGGGACGCTTCATCGATGTTTCGGCAGAAACGGGGATTTATGGAAGCGCTCTCGGCTATGGATTAGGCGTGGCGATCGGAGATATCAATTGGGACGGGTATCCGGATATTTACATCTCAAATGATTTTCATGAAGACGACTATCTCTACTATAATAATGGCGACGGAACCTTTACCGAAGCGATGAGACAATCCATGGGGCATGTTAGCAGCGCTTCGATGGGAAATGATTTAGCGGATTTCAACAACGACGGATTACTGGATGTCGTCGTGTTGGACATGCTTCCGGAGAAAGAGGACATTCGCAAAACGAGCGTCAGCGCCGACCCCTTTGACATTTATAACGCGAAACTGTTCTACGGATATTATCATCAACTGCGCAGGAATACGCTGCAATTGAATCGAGGGCCTGCCGGCAATGATAACACGGCATCAAAAGCGATAGTCCACCTGTTCAGCGAGATCGGACAACTGGCAGGACTTCACGCCACCGACTGGAGCTGGGCGCCCTTGTTTGTCGACCTGGATAATGACGGTAACAAAGATGTTTTCATCAGCAATGGAATTTTCCGCCGCTCCAATGATCTGGATTATCTGCAGTACATTCAGAAACCGGAGACCCAGGTACACGTCGGCAGGCAAGATCCCGCCGAGCCGCCAGTCGCAATCGCACAGGACAAACTCGCCGAGATCGTCGGCCACATGCCCAGCGTTCCCGTGGGCAATTATGCCTTTCATTCTCGAGGGGATCTCACTTTCGTCAATCGCGCCGATGAATGGGGGCTGGGCGATCCCGGATTTTCGAGCGGCGCCGCGTATGCCGATTTCGATAATGACGGCGCTGTGGACCTAGTGGTGAACAATGTCAATGCTCCGGCGGTTATTTATAAAAATCTCCTCTATCAAGGCGCCAAAGATTCCCTCAATGCGACGAACTATCTCAAAGTGAAATTGGCCGGACAGGACCAAAATAGGTTCGGGATTGGAGCCAAAGTCGTTCTTCACGATCGAGGTAAAATATTCTTGCAGGAGCTTATGCCGACGAGAGGATTTCAATCCTCCGTCGAGCCGGTGTTGAATTTCGGTCTTGGAAACATTGCCACGCTTGATTCTCTGGAGGTTATCTGGGTCACGGGGGAAGTTCAGGTATTGAAAGATCTCGCGGTCAATCAAACCATCACACTGAGCCAAACGGACGCTACTGCTGCTTACACCTATCCATCCCAGAGAAATGATCGGCCGATCTTCCGGGATGTCACCAAAGAAGTGCAGCTCGACTATTCGCATCAGGAGAATACATTTATCGAATTCAACCGGGAGCCGTTTATCCCTCATTTCGTGTCCACGGAGGGCCCGGCCTTTGCCATAAAAGACGTCAACCGTGACGGTTTGGAGGATTTGTTTCTCGGAGGAGCAAAACGTCAGCCGGGTGGAATTTTTCTGCAGAACCGGCAGGGTGGATTTGAAGCTGTGAACGATCCTGTGTTTGGTAAAGACAGCAGGAATGAAGATGTGGACGCAGTTTTTTTTGATGCTGATGGGGATAAACTTCCCGATCTCTACGTTGTCAGCGGCGGCAATGAATTTTTTGGACGCGCAGAGCCGTTGCGGGACCGGCTGTATATAAACAACGGAGACGGCCGGTTTCGTAAGCCGCCAGGCATGCTTCCGGAAATTTATGCCAATGGCGCTTGTGTGGCGCCTACTGATGTTGATCATGACGGCGATGTGGATTTATTTGTGGGCAGCCGCTCCCTGCCGCGGCTGTATGGCATCATTCCTCAAAGTTATCTGCTGATTAACGATGGCCAGGGAACATTCACCGATGAGACCTTATCACGTGCGCCTGGCTTATCTGAAGTTGGGATGGTCACCGATGCGGTCTGGGTGGATTTGAACAACGACGCTTATCCGGATTTGATCGTGGTGGGGGAGTGGATGCCCATAACGGTTTTTTATAATCAGGGCGGTGAATTGGTGAATGTCACCGAAAAATATGGACTCCAAAACACGCACGGTTGGTGGAAGTCCGTGGCTGCGGCAGATTTTAATCAGGACGGGACCGTTGACCTGGTGGCTGGGAATCTTGGGTTGAATTCCCTTCTTAAAGCCACCCCGGATAAACCGGTACAACTGTTCATCCACGATTTCTCCGGGAATGGACGGCTGGCGCAGATTCTCACCTATGATTATGAAGGAACAGCTTATCCTTTAGCCTCAGCCGAGCAGATGCTTACCCACATCCCTTCTTTACAAAGCAAGTACGCCACTTATGCCGATTATGCAGGAGAGTCTATTCGGGATATTTTCTCCAAAGAGCAGTTAGAAGCTGCCACAGTCCGCACGGCGACGGAATTCGCTTCACTCCTGTTGCTGAACAATGGCGATGAAACATTTAGCAGAAAAAGACTGCCGGTTGAAGCCCAGTTCTCACCGATATACTCAATACTGATTGAGGATTTTAATAAGGATGGCTATCAAGATATGCTGTGCGGCGGCAATTTCTACGGCGTGCCGCCGGTTGAGGGAAGATATGACGCCAGCTATGGAAGTTTTCTGCTTGGCGATGGTACAGGAAACTTTGCCCCGGTGAGTCTTCAAAACAGTGGATTTGTGGTCACTGGAGAAGTTCGTCAAATCAAATCGTTGCAGACGGCTTCCGGTGAAAGACGCATCATAGCAGCACGCAGCAACGACACTGTGGTGATATTTAAGCAATGAAGACAAAATGATACAAAAGGCGATAGAAGCCTGGGTATTATAATATTATAAAAGGGAGTTAATCCCATTCAAATTAGCGGCTAAATAATAT
>JBHHWX010000212.1:0-9773 GCA_046756745.1 bacterium
AAACCCTCGGAGAGACGCCTTCGGGAAGTGTTTTGGACTTTCCGACTGCGTTTCTAGCGGGAATCTCCTGCTCGAAATCACGACATTCCGGCTTAAACCTGTCCCTGCAATCTTTAAGCGGGGAGATTGCCGGAATGACATCTCTGAAGAAGTTTCCGTTCAAACCGAATCAACAGAAAAAAACTTTGATTTATAAAAATCTGTTGATTACATTCCGTAAAAAATTGTATGATTTCCGTTACCCGTTTTTATGGAGGATCACCATGGAAACTCTGAAATTGATGTTTATCCTGAGCGTGTGCTTCCTGCTCATGGTCGTTATCGCCGGCTGCTCCAAATCCGGTGGAGCAGATGTGAAGCCGCCTGTGGCTGCAGTGAAGCCGGAGAAGCTGGAAAAACACGGACATGTCCGCGTCGACAATTACTACTGGCTCAAAGAACGGGAGAACCCGGAAGTTATCGAATACTTAGAGTCCGAAAATAACTACACCAAATCCGTCATGGCGCATACCGAGAAACTTCAGGAAAAACTGTTCGAAGAGATCAAAGGCCGCATCAAACAAGACGACTCCTCGGTGCCGTATAAGCTGGACGATTACTATTACTATACCCGGTTTGAGAAAGGCCAGGAATATCCGCTCTACTGCCGTAAAAAAGGTTCGCTCGCTGCTGAAGAGGAGATCATGCTGAACGTCAATGAAATGGCCAAAGGGCATGATTTTTTTGCGGTCAGAGGGCGAGTCGTCAGTTGGAATCAGGATTTGTTAGCTTTTGCCAGCGATTCGGTTGGCCGGCGCATTTATACCATCCAATTCAAAAACCTGCAGACCGGCGAAATTTTGCCGGACAAGATACCTGAGGTCACCGGAAATATGGCCTGGGGAAACGACAACAAAACGCTTTTTTATACCAAGCAGGATTTGACCACTTTACGGTGGCGCCAAATTTACCGTCACACCTTAGGCACGGACTCCAGGGACGACGAGCTGGTTTACGAAGAGCAAGACGACACCTTCAATTGCTACGTCTTCAGAACCAAGTCTAAAAAGTACATGATGATCGGCTCGGATCAGACCCTGAGCAGCGAATATCGTTATCTCGACGCAAACAATCCCACCGGCAAATTTAAGGTTTTTCTGCCGCGTGCCAGAGAGCACGAGTACAGCGTCGATCACTTCGGGGATCATTTTTACATCCGCACCAACCTCGACGCCAAAAATTTCCGTCTCATGAAAACCCCAATCTCGAAAACGGCAAAAACAAACTGGCAGGAAGTCACCCCGCACCGGGAGGATGTTTTTTTACAAGGGTTTGAAATCTTCAAAGATCACCTTGTGCTTTCCGAACGCAAAAACGGGCTGCGGCAAATTCGCGTGATCGCCTGGGATGGCTCGGACGACCATTATCTCGATTTCGGGGAACCGACTTATCGCGCTTACGTCAGCACCAACCCGGAAATCAACACGACAACTCTGCGCTACGGCTACACCTCCATGACCACTCCGAATTCAATTTTCGATTACGACATGATAAGCCGGGAGAAAAAACTCCTCAAGCAAGACGAGGTTTTGGGCGGCTTCAGCTCGGATAATTACGTGACCGAGCGCTTGTACGCTGAAGCCCGGGACGGCGTCAAGGTTCCCATTTCCATCGTTTATCGCAAAGGTTTTAAAAAGGATGCAAGCCATCCGTTGCTGCTTTACGGCTACGGTTCCTATGGCGCGAGTATGGACGCCTCGTTTAGGGCTTCCAGACTCAGCCTGATCGACCGCGGTTTTTCTTACGCCATTGCGCATATCCGGGGCGGGCAAGAAATGGGCCGCCGATGGTATGAAAACGGTAAGCTCTTTAAAAAGAAAAATACCTTCACGGATTTTATCGATTGCGGTCAATATCTTGTCGAGCAAAAGTACGCTGATCCTGACAAGCTGTTTTGTTACGGAGGCAGCGCAGGAGGACTCTTGATCGGCGCGGTGATCAACCTGGCCCCGGAACTTTTCCACGGCGCGGTGGCAGCGGTTCCGTTCGTGGATGTGATCACCACCATGCTGGATGACAGCATCCCGTTGACGACCAGTGAATACGACGAATGGGGCAACCCGAACCAAAAGGATTATTACGACTACATGCTGTCTTATTCGCCTTACGATAACGTCGAAGCCAAGGCGTATCCTCACTTGTTGGTCACCACCGGTTTGCACGACTCACAAGTGCAGTACTGGGAACCAGCAAAATGGGTGGCGAAACTACGGGCGACCAAAACGGACAATAACCGTCTTATCCTCAAAACAAATATGGATGCCGGTCACGGCGGAGCTTCCGGAAGATACAAGCGCTATAAGGAGACCGCCCTGCAGTATGCGTTTTTGTTGGATTTAGTGGGGATGACAGAATGATCTGATGGGCAGTTGGGTGTTCACGCTTTAGCGTGCTATATTTGTGGAACTTACGCCTGAAGACGGAACACCGAACTTGACTGCGTGAATCATGCAGGCTAAGCATTTGCAGGGAGAAATCAACATGAAGATACTAAAAGGGGTTCTCGGCATTTTAGCTGCCTTTGTTATTGGGTTCTTTTTAGTCGGGTTCTTCGTGCCCACTTTCACATACCTCTCAAAAGTTGTGGTCGATAAACCTGTCGGAGAGGCTTTTGCTATTTTCAATGACGAGAGCCGCTTGGGCGAATGGCTGGCTGGCTTCAAGAGCATCGAATCTGTGAGTGGCGAGCCCAATCAAGTTGGCAGTACCTACAAGCTGGTGATCGAAGACGAGGGCGAGGTCATGGAAATGATGGGAACCGTGACAGCATTTGTGGAAAACGAGTTGCTGTCTTTCCATCTTGTAAACGACGTTATGACTGTCGATACGGATATCCGGTTTGTCTCACAGGGCGATAGGACTGAAATCACAGCGACTCAGAAAGTTGAAGGCCGTAATCTCTTTTGGAAATCATTACTCCCGTTGTTCCAGTCCGTCATAACTCAAAAATCGCAAGAAAATTATGACCGGTTAAAAACAGTCATCGAAGCCACGACTTTGGAACCCGCTCCTGACACGGATTCCTGATTCGTCACAAATGCTGGTCAGAGGAATAAAACATCCTTAAACCATGTCCTTCGCAACCTTCTTTTCGAAAGCGCTGTTCGTTTTTGGCGTCGCCGTATTCTGCGTGATTCTCGGAGCGCCTTTGGGCGCCAAACTCTTAACCGGCCCCGGGAGCATGGGGTGGGACGCTCTCGCTAACATGTTGGCTGGAGCTTTCTTGGGGCTGCTGTTCGGGGGACTTGCGGGCATTATTATAGCGGTTAAATTAAAAACAAAGCATATTACCAGAGGTAATCTTTTCGTCTTCGCCGGAATTGCACTGGAGATCCTGGCGATTTTTCTTGCAAAACAAACAGGTTTTTAGCCTAAATTTAACCACAAAGACACAAAGGGCACGAAGAATAGTGAAGTTGTGTTACACTGAATTTGAAAACTCAGTTTTTTTCAGCTTAACGTCGATTTCTTTTATAACTTGTTTATTTATAAATTTTGTGTTCTTCGTGCCTTTGTGGTTGGAATAGCAGACAAATCAAATGGAGGAAATGCTATGAAATTAACCTCAATAAACAGAAGCAAACTTCTCTACTCTGCCGTGGCTGTCATGGTTCTTTCTATGCTGCTTGTTCCGGTAACGTCATCGGCTCAAAAGACAGGCGGCCTGAAAAAGAGCGCTCTCGATCAGGCCGAGTCCCTGCGACCGCTCATCTACGAGATGGCGTCGGCTCTTTGGGATTATTCCGAAACTGCGCTCAAGGAAACCCAATCCGCGAAGCTGCTCGTCGGCAAGCTGCGGGAAGCCGGATTTGATGTTGAAGAAGGCGTCGCTGATATGCCCACAGCTTTTGTGGCCACGTTTGGACAAGGCTCGCCGGTGATAGGCATCCTGGCAGAGTATGACGCCCTGCCGGGGGTCGGCAATGAACCGGTTCCGGGACGGAAGGCTCGCGCCGATGGCGTGAAATCCGGACATGGCTGCGGTCACAATCTTTTCGGGGCTGCCAGCGTTGGCGGCGCCATTGCGTTGAAACAGGCGATGGTGGAAAATAAGATTAAAGGAACGCTTAAACTCTTCGGCACGCCGGCCGAAGAAACGGTGGTGGGTAAAGTTTACATGGCGAAAGCCGGTATTTTCGATGGGCTGGACGCGGTCATTGACTGGCATCCGTCCGATGAAAACAAAGTCAAAAATCAACCCGGACGGGCCATGAATAATTTCGAGGTGGAGTTTTTTGGCCAGGCAGCTCATGGCGCCGGCGATCCCTGGAACGGCCGCAGCGCTCTCGACGCGGTGGAGATGATGAACTACGGCGTGAATATGATGCGCGAGCATGTCAAACCGACGACGCGTATGCACTATGTCATTCCCAATGCCGGCGAAGCCCCCAATGTCGTACCGGAATACGCCAAAGTGTGGTACTTTGTGCGTGACATCAATCGCGAGGAAGTGCAGAAATACTACAACCGGATTTTGAAAATTGCACAAGGGGCGGCGCTGGCGACCGAGACCACATACAAAGTTCACCTGATTACCGGCGTACATGAATATTTATTGAATCGTCCCATGCAGGAAGCGCTGCAAAAAAATCTCGAGCTGGTTGGCGCGCCCCAGTTTACCGAAGAAGAGCAAAAATTTGCTCATGAGCTGCAGAGAACTGTGGACAAGGAGGAAAAAGGCTTTAACGCGGACATCGCGCCGCTGCCGGAAGAAGTAGGGGAAGTAGAAGGCGGCTCAACCGATGTGGCTGAAGTCAGTTGGATAGTCCCGACTGCCGGCTTCCGAGTTACGACCGCTGCTCAGGACGTTCCCTGGCACAGTTGGGCGACCACCGCATGCCACGGCACCGAAGCCGGACGCAAAGGCGCGGTTGTCGCGGCGAAAGTCATCGCAGCCACCGGTTTGGATTTGTTCACAAACCGCGAGCTCTTGAAATCAGCTCAGGATTTTTTCAAAGAGGCCAGCCAGGGGAAACCGTATGTTTCGCCGCTGGACGAAGAGATGAGGTCGACTTTAAAATAATAACTATATATTCAGCCTTTGGTATTGGAATGCAACGCTTTAGCGTTGCGGCTTCATTGAAACAGTGCAAAACTAAAGTTTTGCACTCCGAAGCTTCTCACGCCTGAATAGATACCCCTATCATTATGATACCTAAGCAGACGCTCGCGAAGTAAACAATTTCGAAGTCTCATCATTCAATAACGCCCATATGGTATAGACGCCGAGGATGGTGCCAAACGGGATATTGAGAAGATTTAAGAATCCGAGTATCAGCACCAAAATTCGCGCCCATTCGTATCTTTTCAAAAGCCCATAGCCGCCGATGATGCCGGGCAGACAGAATATTCCGAAAATGACTGCGATGCCGGTCGCAACCGCGCCGGTAATCATCATTGCCTCAGTATCTCCCGACAGCAGACCACCGCCCGCCACCGCAACAAAGACGATGAACGCGATCAGAAGTCCCAGTGCGCTAAACGCAATGTACAAGATGCCTAAAATCTGGATATGCTTTTCCATAACCTCCTCCTCTGGTGATTAAATGGTTTTCATTAATGAAATTAGTGATCGAAAATTCGAAAATGCACAATTTAAAATCCTCTTAGCGAAGGCGTCCTCGCCGAGCGATTCTGTCTATCACTCATAATTTTTGATTCGGATCGAAAATGTCGTAGTTGTTGATTTTCCAGCGTCCGTCCACTTGCATTGTGGAGAGGACCGCTTCTTTCCGGAACTTGAGGCCGCTTTTTCGTTCGATGGTGACGTCATAAAAAAGCGTCACGGTTTCGTCGCTGCGTGTTTGCGTGCCGGTTAATTTATAATCGATAAACGGGCGAAGTTTCGACAGGTCCAGATTCGGTTCCATCCGGACGCTTTGGGTCAGCTCAATTTCTTTTTGCAATTTATCCACAGCCAAACCCGTGCTCAACTCCAACGCGCCTCGTTGATTGAGCTCCAGGAAATAGCGAAACAGAAAGGTCTCGGCCACGCCTTTTGGGGAGTTATCATGGCCGCAGGAGATGAAATGAAAAACAAAGAGCAGCAGTAAAAGAATTCGTGTCGGTTTGCGAAGGTTTAGATTCATCTGAAGTCCAATCATTCTAATTTTGTAACAAAATAGGCGAATAGACGGAAAAAAGCAAGTAGATAATTTTTCATAATTTGATAATTTGCTTGAAAGTGTGCTGGCGATTCCTGACATTGTTTTGATTTCGAATCGTACGAGGAATTCGCCCAACAAACTAACCGTTTCACATTATCAAATGAGGGCAGGTAGCGTGATTCACATCATCCGCCAAAAAGCCACACGTCAGCGGATTGATGAGATGCAGCAAGAATACAGCACACTTATCAAGTTGGCTGTGGATATTCAACGGAACATCCTTGCCGGTGGCGGTCGACAAGAAAATGTCTGGGGTGCGAACTGGATCCCTGCAACCCAAACCGTCGAGTTTGAGGCCCTGATCAATATTCGCCCGAAGAGCAGCAAAATATTTCAATGATGATCCAGGACCCGACAGTAAAACAGCAAATCGAAACGATCACCAGACAACTTTTGGAGGTAACATGAACGGATTAGAAAAACTACATACCAAGTACATGCAAGACCCTATACCTGTCAGGCTTGGCGGCCTGGCGGCAAATTTATCACGGGTTGCCAGTTTTTCAAAACATGTAAGGCAGAGGGAAGCTGTTTCAGAAATGCTCGAAGAGAGCAAATGGTTTATTGAGTGGACGGCTACCGATGCTGAATAAAATGTAAGGAGATATTAAGTGAATGATTTAGTTGGAAAGACTATTTCGCATTATAGGATATTGGAGCAAATCGGCGCAGGCGGCATGGGCGAAGTCTACCTCGCCGAGGACACCGAGCTCGACCGCAAAGTGGCGCTGAAGTTTCTGCCGCCGCACTACACCGAGGACCCCGACATCAACGCCCGCTTCAAACGCGAAGCCAAAGCGGCCGCCGCTTTAAATCATCCCAACATCATCACCATTTACGAAGTCGGCGAGCACGAAGGCAAAGCCTTCATCGCCATGGAATATGTCGAGGGCCAATCGCTGCGGGAGATGATGAACACCCCCCTTAGTCCCCCCTCGAGGGGGGAATTAAAGGGGGGTGTTTCAAACCTTCGCAAGGTTGTGGACCTCGCCAGCCAAATCTGCGAGGGCTTGCGCGAGGCGCACCAAGCCGGCATCGTACACCGCGACATCAAACCGGACAACATCCTCATCGACGCCAAAGGCCGGGTGAAGATTGCCGATTTTGGGCTGGCGAAGGCGCACGGGAGAACGCAGTTGACTGAGGAAGGCTCTACTTTGGGAACGCTCGACTATATGTCCCCGGAGCAAGCCAGGGGCGAGGAGGTTGACCATCGCTCGGACATCTGGTCGTTCGGGGTCGTGCTTTATGAGATGATTACAGGACAGCTTCCATTCGAAGGGGAGTACGATGCCGCCGTCACGTACTCGATTGCACACGAAGATCCGGAGCCGTTAGCGCGCTACAAAACCGGTGTTTCTGATGGGCTGCAGCGCATTATAGACAAGGCTCTGGACAAAGAGAAGGAAACGAGGTACCAAAACATCTCCGACTTGCTGGCGGATTTGAAACGAGAAAAACGGGATAGTTCGACGGCGATCAAACCCGTTGGCAAAAAAACCAGGAAGGCGATACTAAGCCAAAGGGGTTTTGCGTTAGCCGGTCTCGTGCTCGTTGCCTTCATCACAATCTTCGCAATTGACAAGCTAACCAGAGAGCCGACAAAACAGATACTCGCCACACACACGCAACTGACTTTTACAGGCAAAGCATCTTATCCTGCCATTTCACCGGACGGAAAATACATGGCCTACATCTCCGGTGAGCTTGAGAGTGACGGGGACGTAATGAACGCTAAGGTGATGGTGCAGGACCTGAGCGGCGGGCAAGCCTTGGAGATTGCCTCTGGTTATTTCGGGGGAGCACATGGATGGGGGACGCTGCGATGGTCGCCAGCCGGTTCTGAGCTTCTTTTCGGAGGTAGCGTCGGTGGTTCTCGGGGTACGTACATCATTCCCAGACTTGGCGGCAGCGCTCGTCGCATACGGGTAGGTTTACTAGCTTGCTGGTCATCCGATGGTTCTATAATTGCCGGTTCTGCCCTTGCTTATAAGCGGATTTGGTTCACGGATACATCTACCGGGGACACCAGCTCCATCTCACTGGCCGGGGATTTTGACTGGCTGGCCGCCCTGGATTGGTCTTCTTTGGGTGATCGGCTATTGTATCTTACAGTAGGCCAAAAGCGGCATACCATCCGGACAATCAAAACTGACGGAAGTCAGCAGCAAATGGTGGTGGAGGACAGCGTTGTGCTCAAGGCGCCGCACTGGTCTGGCGACGGCGGGAATATCTACTACTTTCGTTCTAATGCGCAAACAAAAGACCTGCTCAAAATCAAAGTCGACTTGGCATCCGGAAGAACAGAAGGTCCGCCACACGTGCTGCAAACAGGCTTACAGACGGGGGATATTTTCTCACTATCAAACGACGGTAAGCGACTGCTCTACACCCGGGGACTGGTGTCGTCGAATCTCTGGCTTGTCACTTTGGAGGGTGAAGCTGGAGCGCAAACCATTCAAACCAAACAATTAACCACCGGTACATTCTGGTTACGTCAGCCCAGGATTTCACCTGACGGAAAGAAAGTCGCTTTTAGCGTTGGCAGCAGACCGAAAGCAAATATTTGTGTGATGCCAATCGAAGGCGGGCCTATGCAGCAGCTTACATTTCTCGATTCTTACAACTCCGGCGCTGTTTGGAGTACGGACGGGCAAGAAATCGCATTTGGCTCAACAGAGGGTGGACAGGCTAAGATATGGAGAGTCAGCGCCAATGGGGGAACGCCGCGGCAGTTTAAAAACAGCGAAATCAGTGACGGGGTATTTGGACTCACATGGTCTCCGGGCCACGATATTTTATATCACCGACCCGGAAACCGCAATTTTCATATTCTCGATCCGAAGACGGAAGAGGAAAGAGCGCTTGTCGCCAATGATTCGGTTGGCTGGATGTTTAGCCCGCGCTATTCTCCTGATGAGGACAAAGTAGCCGTCTTCTGGAATAGATTCCAACCACGCGGCTCCCGTGGACTTTGGCTTGTTTCCGTTGCAGATTCATCACAAACGCTGTTGCACAAAGGATCTTGGTGGCCAATCGAGTGGTCTGAGGATGGACAGTGGATTTACGCTTGGGACCGAGGGCAGAAACCTCACAAGATAATTATGGTTTCTGTGAAGTCCGGGGAATCGAAAACTCTCGTTACTTTGCCATTTGACCGGCTCGATAGTTGGTCGATGCCGACTATGACCCCTGATGGCAAGCACATCGTATGTGCGGTCACTGAAGCGCAGTCTGATATTTGGCTGATGGAGAATTTTGATCCCGAGGTGAAATAAGGGTATGGCTTGAATCCAGGAGCATTATGAAAAGGCTCTTAAGAATTGTGCAGGAGTTAATATCTTGAACTTGTATCTGCGTTTCTTCACTTCAGGAATTTCAAGCAGGTCATTGTCGTTTGTAATTAAATACTTGGCTCTACCCGTTGCAGCGGTGGATAGAAATGGGTTATCCTTTGGATCGCGACTATCTATGAGTCGCTTACCCAAGTTTACGTGCGATACGGTCCCGCTTTCGTTCAATGAAGTCAGGAAGCTGGTTACAAGTTTCTTGGGCATGTTAAGTTCA
>JBHHWX010000213.1:0-9746 GCA_046756745.1 bacterium
GAATATTGGAATTTAAATGATGAAAACGAAAAGGATAGGAATTTTTTTAACGATTCTCTGGGGATGCGCTGGCTTGGCTAATGGACAAAGCCGGCAAACCGGACCCTCCGATTATCTATGGCCGACAGAAGCGAGTAAAAATTTAACCTCTGCATTCTGCGAATATCGCGGCCGGCGGTTTCATGCCGGTATCGACATCAAAACCTGGGGGAAAGTCGGATACAAAGTCTTCGCCGTGCGACCCGGGTATGTTTGGCGGATTTCGGTCTCTCCTTCCGGGTATGGCAAGGCGCTTTATATCAAGTTGGATACCGGCGAGATTGCGGTCTATGCTCACCTTTCGGATTATGCAAAACGAATTCTACCTTATGTCGAAGCTGAACAAAAACGGCTGAACAAATACAGCGTGAACCTATTTCTCAAAGCCGGAGCGGTGCCGGTAGCGCAGGGTGAAGTCGTCGCTTATAGCGGGCAGACCGGGATCGGCGCGCCGCATTTGCATTTTGAGATCCGGGACGCCTCGAATCGCCCGCTGAACCCACTTTCGAAAGGTTATAAGCTGCCGGATAGAGTGCGGCCGATTATTACCAAAGTCAGCATCTCACCTATGGACGCCGATTCTCAAGTGAACGGCGACTTTAAACCGGTCATTGTGCGGCCAAAATGGATTCAGCCGGGCGAATACATCATCGAGGAACCGCTTTTCTTTTGGGGACAAGCCGGCTTCGCGGTTTCCTGTTATGACAAAGATTCCAACTCTCGAAATCTATTTGGGGTCTACAGTTTGAAATTATTCGTTGACAGCGTGCTCCGCTTTCGTTATGAGTTTGACGACTTGTCGTTTCAACAAAACAAGATGATCGAGCTGGAACGGGATTACCGCTTATCGCGGCGCTCCCGTGGACGATTTTACAAATTGTACAAGGAACCGCATAATAAGCGCTCGAATTACTTTCCCAACAAACCCTGGGCCGGACTGCTCAGAAGCTCAACCCTGGTGTCTGAACCCAACCTTGAAACCAAGGAAGGCGTGAACAGAAGTCAAAGGGGCGTCCCGGCCGGATCGCTTTTCCCGGGTCTGCATGATTTTGAAATCGAAACCTCTGATTTTTTCGGAAATGTCAGCCGGGTTCGCGGTCACATTCAAGTAGGGGCGTCGTTCGACTTCATGCCGCTGATTTCGGAAGAAGAGGGGTTCTTGAATATTACCGATATTCTGACCTACGACGTCACACGCGTCGAAAAACTCGAAGCATTTAAGCTGCATAAAAACCGCTGGCAGAGCGTCAACTTGCAGCGCAGTCAAATCGAGTCCGAATTACTCGAAAAGGGCGGAGAAGAAGGTCCGGTAACCGGGCTTAACCCATGGTCGCGACCCTTTACACTCCGTAAACCGGCAGGGAATCCACTGATCATGAAATTTGTCGCAAAAGACAAATATAACACATTTTCCTATCCGTATATTTATTTCGAAACCGAACCGAATGAAATGTCGATTCCACCTGAGCTGTCAATCGCCTATGACTATTATGATGACTACCTGAGACTTGAAATCAAATCGAAAAACCTGTTACCCGAAACTCCTAAGGCAGTTTTATACCCGGGCCGCCAAGATTCCGCGATAATCGGGTTACACCAGATCGATCTTAAAAAGTATATTGGGAAAATTCCATATCGGCTGCTCAAGGAGACGTATCATTTGTTAAAAGTGTCCGTCCGAAATTTGAACGGCGATCCGTTCTCGGTATGGGAGAATTTTTCGACGCAAAAAATCAACCCACCAAAAACGACGCGGCTGCGCTCAGAGGATGGGCGCTTTTGGATAGATTTTTGGCGAGGTTCCGTTTATCGTCCTTTGTACGGCCGAATCGATGCCGATGAGCAGACCTATAGCTATATCCCTGAAATCGTCAGCAAAGTTTACGATACCAATCCTCAAGATGTCCCGCTTAATACCGGCGCGAAAGTTTATTTTCAATATCGCGACGATGAACCGAATCCTGAGAAGTTGGGAGTTTATTACAAAACACGCCGCAAATGGGTTATGGTTGACAACGACCTGAATCTTCAGCAAAAAACCGTATCTGCGAAAGTTTTTAGTCTGGAAAAATTCGCCTGTTTCCGAGACGAGGAGCCTCCTGAAATCACCCGCATTCGACCGGTCTACCAGGCCCATCTCAAAACCCGCACCCCGGTCATCTCCTTCAATGTACGCGATCGACTGTCGGGAATTGCTGGGGAAAAAGACATTCTGGTTCGCCTCAACGGAACCAAACTGATTACTGAGTATGATCCCGAACGGCGTCGCGTGTCTTATAAAATCAAAGAACCGCTTGCAAAAGGCCGTTATGAATTAACGGTTTGGATACAAGACCGGAGTAAAAACGAAGCGAACAAAGAATCCGTTTTTTGGATTGATTAACAAAAGAGATGGAGCATGATCCCGCTTAAAGACGACAACCCGAGATCCGTTTTGCCGTTTGTCACAATCGGACTTATCGTCATCAATGCGATTGTGTTTTACTATGAAATCAAATTGGGTTATGATTTTTTCTTTGAGAATTATGCGCTTGTCTCCGTGAAACTCTTACAAGGCGAACAGCTCTGGTCTGTGATGACCTCCATGTTTTTACATGGCAGCTTTATACATTTAGCCGGAAACATGCTCTACCTTTGGATCTTCGGAGATAATATTGAGAATTATTTGGGGCACACAAAATTTGTTTTCTTTTATCTTCTATGCGGGGTTTTGGCTGTTTTTGCGCATATTTTTTTTGAGGGGTCTTCAAGCGTGCCGATGGTGGGCGCCAGCGGGGCTATATCGGGAATTCTTGGAGCTTATTTGCTCAAGTATCCCAAAGCGAAGGTTTTAGTCCTCATCCCTATTATCTGGTTTTTGGCCTTCAGAAAGATTCCCGCTTTAGTGGTTTTGGGATTTTGGTTCGTAATGCAGCTTTATTCCGGCTTTGCGACGATCGGCAACTCCGGCAGCGGTGTTGCAATCTGGGCACACGTCGGAGGGTTTGTCGCCGGTTTTGTTTTGATCAATTTGTTCCCCCAGAAAAGGTACGTTCTCCCCAATTAAAATTTTGATGCGATGAGCATCCCTAAACTCAGCCAGATGGGAATGGAAATAATCATCGCCCAATTGAGCCCCTTGAGCGTACTTAACGACTTGCCTAAGCTTTTTTTCTCGAGCGCTCTGCCTATTTTTAATTTCATCTCCGTTAAATCCACCGGCTTGATAAGATAGTCATAAGCGCCGTTTTTCATCGCATCAATAGCAGAATTGACTTCAGGATATCCGGTAAACAAGATAACCTCGGTATTTTCATTGAGATCCTTGATTTTATCCAGCAACTGCACACCATCCATTTTAGGGAGCTTCAAGTCCGTGATAACAAGATCGACCGGGATTTCATTGAATTTTTTCAAAGCCTCCTCTGCGTCCAAAGCAGTGATGGGATTGTACCCCCAAAGAGTCAGCGTTTCGGACATTAACTCAACGATGTCTTTTTCATCGTCTACAATCATTACATTTTCCATCACAAAAGCCTCGCAAATTTTAGGGCAAAAACCTCATGCTATTGCTCGGTTGTCTTGTGAAATTATCGGCTTGTTTAAACTCTTACTTGAGAGCAACTCTTACCCTGAATGGTAATTATTCAGCCCTTGGTATTCGAGTGCAGCGCTTTAGCGTTGCGGCTTTCATTGAAAAAGTGCAAAACTAAAGTTATGCACGCCGAAGCCTCTCACGTCTGAGATTAGGAGAACACAATTTTTTCAGCAAATGACAGCGAAGCGAAATGACGACAACCCATCTCTCGTCGGTTTGAGACGAAGCTTCGCTAGATAGATACCCTGAATGACACCCACACTACCCCGTAATGCAAGCATCTTGCCTGCAGGCTGGAAGCCTGCGATACATTTTCAGATTGATCTTTGTATGAAAAAATCTTGACTTTGAAAAAATATTTGTTATATTTACTTATTCACATCGCGGGGTGGAGCAGTCTGGCAGCTCGTTGGGCTCATAACCCAAAGGTCGGGGGTTCGAATCCCTCCCCCGCTACTAACCGTAACAATCGTAAAAGGCGCCTAAACCGGTGCCTTTTTAATTTATAGAAGAAAGTCTACAGAATACCACATCGAAGTCTCCCCAATTTGTGCGTATTCTTTTCAGAATTTTTCTCTTGAAGTGCGATGAGACTCTCCCTACAGTTATGTCCACAAAACAGCGATGCTGCTGTTCCTATCAATTACCAATATCCCCTGTCAGCGGCAATCTATAAAATCTTGGCGCAAGCTTCGCCGGACTATGCGAGTTTTTTACATGATCAAGGGTACGCTTCACCCAGCGGTCGTGTGATGAAGCTTTTTACGTTCTCGAAACTCTGGATTACCACGGGGAAAATGCAGGGGACCGTTCTGAAAAGTATACGAAGGAGTCCGTGGCGCGTGCAGATTGCAAGCCCGATGCAGGAGGAGTTTGTGCAAAACTTTGTACTTGGTTTATTCGAAACGGCGGAGCTGGTTCTCGCCGGGCAAGGGGTCCGGGCAAAATTTCGTGTCGAGCAAGTGGAAGCCCTGCCCAGTCCGGACTTTAAGGAAAAGCAACGATTCAAATGCCTTTCGCCAATTGTTGCCAGCACGTCTCACGAAAGAGACGGACGAAAGCACATTTACTATTACCGTCCGCATGATGCCGGGCTTTCTGAGGCCTTGCTTAAAAATCTCCGGCAAAAACATGAAATCATCCACGGCAAACAGCCGGAGTTTGTTCCTCTAACCTTTCGGCTGGAGCCGCAGGACAAACCGAAATCGAAGCTCATCACGATTAAGGAGGGGACTTCTGAGGCCACACATGTCTCGTGCTTCGAAACCTATTTTACCCTGCAAGGCAGTGTTGAGCTCATGCAGACGGCGTGGGAATGCGGCTTGGGCGAACATAATTCGCATGGGTTTGGGATGGTGGAGGTGGTGAATTTGTAACGCAAACGTCTCGTTTGCGAAAAAGGAGTGAGGAAATGAAGAAGGAGGATAGAGGATACCTGCAAATGACCAAACAAATCGAACTTTTCAGCGCAGCTATCGCGCACAAACAAAAGGCCCTGGATGCCCTGCAAAAGTTTGCTTTCCGGAAAGCCAAAACCCATCTTGAAATTGCCCTGGAAATCGACCCCTATCTGGCCGATCTCACAACTTTGCTGCAAGCGACGAAATTTCTGCTCAACCGGAAAGTCCATGCTAAAACTGAACCTCCCGGACTACTCAGGGCCTGGCAAAAGGTTGAAAAGGCGGGTGCGGCTTTGCCACGTGCGGTACATGCGATAGTCGAGCCTTTAATCTGTGAGCGCATGGTGCAATGCTTGCCGCCGGATTACACAGACTTTGTCGATCCGAAAGAAAAGACTTTGCATATCGGCTATTGTTATCTCGAGCTCAACCGGTTTGAGCAGGCGCACGAAAAATTGCTGGATTATTTAACCGCCCATCCGGAGGAATCGCACCCCAGGCTGTGGGGGTACTTCGGGGACGCTGCTTACAAACTGAATCGCCGCGAAGAATGCAACAGCGGCTACCTGCGCGCGCTGTTCATGGACGCGCAATCTGTGGATTTGGAAAGACTGCGGCATCCGGCGTTGCATCGGATTTATCGGAACTTGCAGCGGCGGCGCCTCAAAGAAACCGCCCGCGCGCTGATGCCCATCTACTGTTGGCTGGCGAAGGTTCTGCACATTCCCAAGGGCAACACCTTGTTGGCGCGTGTGATTCAAAAACAACGCTTCGATCACAGCGCCAGGCTGCTGCTCTACCCAGACGAGCGTTACCACCAATTTGCCCTCTGCCTGTACATCGACCAGTCGGGGATGCATGGCGATATCGACTTCGACGCGCGAACGGAAATGCAGCGGTTGGATGCTCGGTTGTTTCGGCGGTATTTGGAAGTGGTGGGATCTTCTTGACGGTGACCTTCTTTGAAACTACCGGTCGCCGGAAGGTTCGTTTTGGAATCCATGACGGAGACCATTCGACTGATTTATTACCAGAAGGTTACCGTCTTGTTCTTGCGTTCAACTGTGCGAATCGTTTGGGAAAGAAGCTAAGCGTCTGATGTCAAAAAAGGAAGATGGGGTTCGCCGGATGGATACGTTTTCATGAAAAGACAAGCGTGCCTAAAAATTGCTTGCTTTTCTGGTGATAATTTTATATATGAGGTGTAAGAGAATATATTCAATCTTGCGTTGAGTCATTGTGCGTCAGTCAAGGCTCAATAATATTCTCGCGATTCTGAACTCAATTCCTTTAATTATTGCTAAGCTGTTACCCCTCTTAAGTTTGGTCTGACGTGGACCGCCGCCGGAATCCACTCTCAAATAGTCGCGAGTCTTCTCGTCAACAAGGCATTATGATGAGGCGCCTTTGAAGAAAATGGGCTTGGGAAAATGATCGGCAAAACGATATCCCACTACACGATTCTCGAAAAGCGGGGCGAAGGCGGAATGGGCGTGGTTTACAAAGCAGAGGACACCAAGCTCAAACGCACCGTTGCCTTGAAATTTCTGCCCTTGCAGGCTTTAAAGAGCGACGATGACCAAAAGCGCTTTCAGCGTGAAGCGCAAGCTGCAGCCGCTCTTAGCCATACGCATATCGCGCATATCTACGGCATCGATGAGATCGACGGGCAATGGTTCATTGCCATGGAATACATCGAGGGGGAAAGTTTGAAGGAGAAGATAGAAAAAGGACCGCTGAAGTTGGACGAAGCAAGCAGAATCGCCATTCAGGTTGCCGATGGCCTGCACGCTGCGCATGAAAAGGACATCGTGCACCGCGACATCAAACCGGCCAACATTATGTTGACCAAGAAAGGTCAGGCAAAGATTACGGATTTTGGCCTGGCCAAGTTAAGGGGAAGGTCAAAACTTACTAAAACCAACATGACGTTAGGTACGCTCGCCTACATGTCGCCCGAGCAAGCGCAGGGGCAAGAAGCAGACCACCTCACAGATATTTGGGCGCTTGGCGTCGTGCTTTACGAAATGCTAACCGGGAAAATACCTTTTACCGGGGACTACGATCAGGTCGTGATGTATTCGATTGTGAATGAAGATCCGGAACCGATTACGGCTGTGCGTACCGGCGTGCCAATGGAATTGGAGAGGGTCGTAAGAAAAGCCCTGGCCAAGAATCCCAACGAGCGCTACCAGCACGTCGACGAGATAGCGGTAGATTTAAAAGCGGTTAAAGCTGCGCCGAAGAGCACGTTGAAACGGTCGTCTGCGCCTGAACCGCAACCTTCGCAAGGGAAGCGAATGGGCATGTGGGGGTTGGTGGCTATCATAACTGCGATGCTCGCTGGCGCCGCTGTATGGGAATGGCTGAGGACGCAGGTATCGACACCAATCTCTGTGTCCCGGTTTCATGTCCCCCTGCCCGAGGGCGACGAATGGGTGACGAGCCGCGGGGCGCCGACATTGGCTCTTTCGCCCGACGGCAGACGCCTGGTGTACGTGGCAAGGAACGACAAAAAGTCACAACTCTACTTGCGTCCGCTGGGCGCACTTGAGGCCGAACCCATACCTGGCACCGAAGGCGCTCTCAGCCCGTTTTTTTCACCTGACGGTCAATGGATCGGTTTCTTTGCTGACGACGTGCTTAAAAAGGTGCGAGTGGCCGGGGGACCGCCTACGCCGATTACGGACGCGCCAGGCTGGCACCTTGGGGCGACCTGGAATTCCGCAGATGTTATCGTATTCGCTGGTACCGAGAGTGCAGGTCTATTCCAGGTATCAGCTCAGGGAGGAAAGCCGAAGCAATTGACGACTACAGACTTAGATAAGCAGGAGCGCAGTCATCGTTTCCCCACATTCTTGCCGGATGGCAAATCTCTGCTTTTTATGCAACTCATTGGTAGAAGTGTCGGAATATGGGCGCTTTCCCTTCAAACGGGCAAGAAAAAATTTATCACTAAGGGGACATCTCCCCACTATCTCCCTACAGGACACCTTCTTTACAGGCATCAGGGCTCCCTGCATGCCGCGCCGTTTGATCCAGCTCGACTTGAACTAACCGGACCCGCGGTGCCGTTGTTTGGAGGCATTTCTGGTTATGGCGCTGGAATCGATCTTGCAATATCTCACAATGGCTCACTCGCTTACTTTACAGCCCCAAGTAGCGACCGGCAGTTGATGTTAGTTGAGCAAGACGGTAGGGAACGATGTATAAACGATGAGGTAAGGCAATTTAACAAGCCACGCTTCTCCCCGGACGGCCGTCGTCTGGCCGTTCAAATAACGGCACCGAACGGGGGTTTCCATTACTGGTTATATGAATTTGACCAAAATACCTTGGCTCGATTGACATTTAATGGAGTGGTCGCCTCGGCCGAGTGGACGCCAGACGGCCGGCATCTTACTATTAGTGCAAATCTGGGCACAGGCACGTTCGACATCTACTCGATCGCGGCAGACTTTAGCGGCGAAATGGATACCCTGATTACTTCAGAGCATGACTTGGGTTTAGGCTCCTGGTCACCCGACGGCCAATGGCTGGTTTATATAGAGAAGCATCCTGAGACCCATTTTGATATATGGGCATATCACTTTGGTGGCAGCAAAACACCGGTGCCGCTTCTTCAAACTGAGTACTGGGAAGGGACTCCCAGGCTTTCGCCCGATAGACACTGGCTGGCATATACCTCCGATGAGTCAGGTCAGATGGAGCTGTATGTCAGACCGTTTCCTGGACCAGGCAGCAGATCGCAGATCTCCGTGGCGGGCGCCGAAAGGCCTGTGTGGTCACCAGATGGAAAGGAATTGTTTTATAGACAGGAAAACAAAGTGATGGCAGCAACATTGCAAATCGGCTCGGCCGTCAAGGTGCTCGAACGCACTGAGCTGTTTGAGAAAAACGATGTCCTTTCAGATTACGACATCCACCCAAACGGGAATCAGTTTGTTATGGTCAAAAATGTTGAGGATTCGGGCTCGGAATTGATTGTGGTGTTGAATTGGGTCGAGGAACTTAAGCGTCTGGTTCCCGCAGGCAGGTGATATGATGATGTAAGCATAGATGACTTGTCATTTCGAATCCCGACGTTTTTTGTCGGGGTGAGAAATCTGTGAAGATCCCCAACTTAGGCAAGCCGGCCGGATTACGGCGGTCAAAGAGTCAGCTCGGATTTCACCCGGGTGATCGCCCTGGAGAATACCAGCAAAGGCTATCAATGGATGCTCACGGGGCAGGTTCAGACGCGGCCAGGCCAGGGCCCACTCAGGAATCTGTTCGGCAGCCTTTCTTATACAGTAATGGATTGCTCAGAAAATTCCTTCGGTTCGTGCCCAAAATCTCGAAGTCACCCTGGACATTCTTAATCTACTCAATCTGCTCAACGATGATGGGGGTGAGATTCGTTTCGTGCGCTTCGACGCTGTCAGTTTATTCAATGGCCGCCGGAATGACGGTACCAAACCGCCTCTGAGTCTCCGACCCGGTGATGCCAACGGAGATGGCAAAGTTACCCGCGATGATATTTACACCGTAGATGATCTCGCCTCGTGCTGGCAAATTCAGTTAGGGGTGCGGTATTCCTTCTAACGTGGCCAAATTGCTCTTGAGCGAACCTGCTCGTCGGGGACTCCCGTGCTCGGCATTCATAGAATTCCCGACGGAATGATGAAGTGGCGGGATGGTCGTTGTTTACAAAGCGGGGGATATTATCGCCATGGGACGGGCACATGAAG
>JBHHWX010000214.1:0-9742 GCA_046756745.1 bacterium
AACACTGCAAAGCTTTAGCTTTGCCTATTGAAATTGAATGAAGAAACTCATTAAGTTTTTCTTATTTTTTGTTCTTGGGACCGTGATTCTCGTCACCGTGCTCACTTTTTTTACCCAAACACCCATCTTCAAAAACTGGCTCAAGAATCGAATTGTCGCGGCGGTACAGTCCTCCATCAACGGCACGCTCGAAGTGAGATCTTTGCAGGGCAACCTGTGGACTTCGCTTCAAATCGACGGCGTCTCTCTCAAATCCGATGGGAAAACGCTCGCCCATATCGAGCGCGGATTTATCAAGTTCAACCTTTTCTCGCTGTTCGAGAAAAAAATCGAGATGCGAGAATGCCGTATAGAAAACCCGGTTTTTCGTTTGAGCCAGTCGGATGCCGGCCTATGGAATTTTCAACAGATATTTAAAACAGAAGTATCCGAAGAGTACGGGGAGTCCCCGGACTCTGCCAGCTTCGAGTGGCAGATCGAAGCGCCCCGCATACACATATCATCGGGGCAAGCGGAAATAGGCCGTCTAAAAGATGCTCTCCGGCACATCCCGCGAAGAATTCGAGATGTGAATGTGCAGCTCGGTTTCCGTTTCATGGACAACAAGATGAGCCTCTCTTTGCAGAATTTAAATTTCGTGACTGAGGAGCCGGCCTTGGTTTTTCGAACGGTGCGTACCGACGTCCAGGTTGAACAAGACGTTTTGAGCGCAACCAGAGTCGAAATCGAAACCGGAGCTTCGAGGTTGAGCTCTTCTTTTGACCTGCAAAATTTCGACAATCCGATTGTTCATTTCTTTATGAAAGGCGCCCCGGTTTCGTTTGATGAAATCAAGCGCGCCGTCCCGCTGTTAGAGCTTTATGGAAATCCCCAAATGACTCTTGCGGTGGACGGCCCTCTGCATAACTTAAAAATCTCCAGCCACATTGCTATTGCGGAAGCCCGCATCGACATCAACGGCCAAATGCAAGCACAGCAGCCCCCTTATGAATATACTTTTGCCGGAACAGTCGCCCGGCTGAATTTAGAGGACTTGACCCAAGAAAACAGCCTGCGGTCCGATATCAATTTTGATTTTGAAATAGACGGACGTGGTTTATCAAGGCAAGAAAGGATAAGTCGAATTATCGTGGATTTTGACTCCAGTGTTGTTTTTGGCCGCTCTGTAGAAAACGCCCATGTCGAATGCGATCTCAGGGGCGAATCCCTGCAATTCAAAACGATTCTATTTGTCGAAGGCGCGAGCTCCAAGCTCACGGGTTTTCTGAAAACCGGTGACCTCAAAAAAAATGTTGTTGTCGCCGCCGATGTCCGGAATCTGAATTTAAGCCGGTTTTTTGAATCCCCGGCGCTGGCGAGTGATTTGAACGGCGCTCTGTCCTTGAGCGGCGAGTGGCAGCAACCGGATAATCTGATTGCGAATATCGAGATGAATGTCCTGCCCTCTTTTTTACAAGGTGTGCCGATTGATACGGCTTTTTTACGTCTCAATATACGCGATCACATTTTTCATTTACAGAGATTTGGCGCCAGCTCGCCACTGTGTGAGCTCACGGCAGCCGGCCAGGTCTCAATAAGAAAAGAAAATGATTTCAAACTCGAAGTGGATTTTACCGATTTCTCGATGTTGTCGGCGTTTTTCCCGGACGATACTTTGTATGGCCAAGGACGTGTGCTCAGCCAGGTGAGCGGGCCCGCGGATTCGCTTGTTTTTCAGGTCGATCTGGCTTTAGAGAACACCGGGATGCAGGATATCAATGTGGCCGGACTCAATGCGCAAGTAAAGGCTTTGGTGTCCGATTCTACGCGATATTTCCATTTACGGGGTGAGGCGGCTAATATGACTGCGTTTGGCGTGGATAGCCTGACGTCGAGGTTCAAGGTCACGCATAAAGATTCCTCGGCTGTTTACGATGTGCAAATCAATCGAGGAGAACATTTCGAAACGGAATCTCGAGGCCGGATTCAATACCGGAGCCAGGCTACCGACCTTTCTGTCGAGTATTTACAGGTTCGTTACTTGGAGCAACAGTGGGAAAAACCGCACCGCGAAAGCCGGATTCGATTTTCAGACCGCGGGATCGATATTCACGGCCTGGAGCTCACTTTTCAGGACCAACGTATTTCTCTCTCCGGTCGCTTTGATTCCCGAGCTGAGAGCGATATGCGCGTCCAGGTACAGGGCATTGATATCACCAAGTATCAGAATTATTTTGCGCAAGACGCGGATTTTAAAGGGCTTTTTGATCTCGACATCCGCTATCGAGGGACATTCGATTCTCCTCATATTCAAGCGGACGTTAAACTCACTCACGGGCAATATTTACAAGTCCCATTTGAATCGTTTAGCGGAAACTTTGAAGTGACGGATAACCGTTTTTCCTGGCGGTGTATTCTTTCGAGGACGGCTCAGGACAGCTTGTTCGGATCCAGCGGTTTTCTACCCTTAAACGTCTCGATGGATCCGTTTCAGTTTGAAGTTTTGCAAGACTCGCCTTTGCTTTTGAAGTTCAATGCGCGGGGATTGGATGTGTCCATATTGCAACTGTTTTCCAACAACGTCCGCAATGTCAAAGGGGTCTTAGTCGCCGACGTCGTTTTAAATAAGTCATTAAACGATTTGCATGGCGTCGGGCCCATCAGATTGTTTGACGGCGAATTCGAGGTCCCGTCTTTGGGTACCTGGTACAAAAAAATCAATGTGGCTTTGATTTTGAAGGAAAAAGAAGTTGTCATTCGAGATTTTCGGGTGAGATCCGGCAAGGGTGATTTGAAGATTGTCCAGGGCGGACTTTCGCTTTCTGAAAAAAGTCTCAAGGATTTCAATGCCAGATTCAAGGCGAACGACTTTCTATTTATCAACAACAAACAAATACAAGCGACGGTTAAAGGTGATGTCGATCTCAGCGGAAGCGTGCAGGCGCCCTATTTTTCCGGAAACTTAATGGTAACCGAGTGTCGAATTTTTTATACGGATTTGATACAGGAGGAAACCGTCGAATTGAGCAGGAAGCCTTTTTTTGTGGTTTCCGACGCGGCTACACAGAATGACAGCACAGGCGCGCTGCGTTTCCAGAAGACAGGAGTAGAACCCGAAAGCCAGCTCACAGAGATGCCGTTTTATCGCAACCTGCGCGGCGAATTAGCGGTCGATTTTCCCAGAAATACCTGGGTGAAAAGTAAAGACACCAATAT
The DNA here is from genome assembly GCA_046756745.1 of bacterium. Classification (GTDB taxonomy): domain Bacteria; phylum Zhuqueibacterota; class Zhuqueibacteria; order Oceanimicrobiales; family Oceanimicrobiaceae; genus JBHHWX01. The sequence continues at coordinate 3,196 of JBHHWX010000214.1, forward strand.
TGAAGTCGGCGGCAAGCTGGTTGTGGTCAAGGAGGATGAAGATTTTTTATTGTTCGGTTCACTCGCTGTTTTACGAGGTCATTACAAATTGCTTGGAAAGCGATTTCAAGTGTCGAAGGGGGAGCTGCTCTTCTATGGTGAACCGGAGCCGAATCCGGAGATCGATATCGAAGCGTCGTATGAATTTAGAGACTCATCAGGTGACGACCGTGAAAAACACGAGTTTAAGGTTTTCATCACCGGCACATTTTACTCCCCACAATTTAAATTCACCTTGGACGATCAGGTTGCGGAACAAGAAGATATTTTGTCGATTTTGATTTTTGGCCAAAGCTCGGAAAGTTTAAGCTTTGGTCAGAGAAACAGCGTTTCCGGCGGTGGGGGATTAGATGAGCAAGCTCGCGGGTTTGTGACCGGCCAGCTTATGCAGGCGCTAACCGGGCGACTGGGGCAGGAGCTGCAGTTAGATGTGGTGCAATTTGAAAGCGGAAAGAATTTGGAGGACACCCGGCTTCGAATTGGAAAATATGTCACCCCGGATGTTTTTGTGAGTATCAGTCAAGATTTCGGCGAAGAAGGAAACCAAAAAGTCGAGTTAGAATACGAAATTCCCAAAATATGGTTTTTTAATCTTTTACTGCAAGCCTCGCAGGAGAGGAAAGGCGATTCCGGTATGGATGTGATTTGGAAAATCGAGTGGTGAATTGAGCATTCTAAGAGCTTGCGCAATAATTACATGGCAAATCTGAATGAATTATTTAATCTAACGCAGAGTTGCAGAGCACGTGCTGCCTTAGCTTTTGGAAAGGGCAGTCCTTGTCATTCTGAACCCGTTTTCCAGGGAGAGGAATCTGACGGAGGCAGGGTTTAGCATTTAAAAACAATGCCTTAAGTACCTGTAACAGTCGTTCTCAGATTTCTCAACCCGACAAAAAACGTCGGGATTCGAGATGACACTATCCCTGGCCTTCAAAACTCAGTTCAAGTCGCCATTTTCCGATAACCATCCTAATATCCTGTCGCATAATGACCGTGACGCAATATACATCCTTAAAAAAATCCGCATTTTTTTCGCTTCGACTGTATTATAGGATAGATTCTGAGTTTTGAGAATTTTCTTGACATTATAGGTTGTGTTCTCTATTTTATTGACACCAGATTGATTAACTTGAACTTACCGCAGCTATTGATCTCGCATCGCAGTCCAATCATTCGCAATAATCTCAAACATCTATTTTCTCGACGCTCAGTTTTACAGGGGATTGTCACTATCTGGTATTTAGAACTCTACAGACAAGGAGGTGCTTATGAGCATGGGTGGAGCACAGCAGTCCCGGGAAATCAAATTACGAAAACTTATCGGAGCCTTGCATGAAATTGACAGTCGAATTGATGACAGTCAACTGCAGGACATCATCTCATCGGGAAGTCAAGCCGTACCCCTTCTCGAGGATATTTTACGGAATGCTTTAGAACAAGGCTCGCTTGTTTCTCTCAAAACTCCCCAGCGAGATAACGATTGGTTCGCCGTGATTCACGCCCTTTATCTTTTGGCTGAACTACGATCCCACAATTCATTGGAGCTGGTGCTGACTTTTCTGGCTCAAAAACAAAACGTGCTGGATTATTGGCTGCACGAGCTTCTGGATGAAGATGTCTGGGAAGTTATTTTTGCCATAGGACATGATCGGTTAGATAAATTAGAGTCGTTTGTCTTAGATCAAACTGTCAATAATTTTTCACGTCTTTCAGTATGTACTGCATTAGTACAGATCGCTTTGCATTTCCCGGAAAAACAATCCGATATTATCAAGATATTCAAAAAGGTCTTGCGATTAAAGGAAAACGATCTGGATTTTACCGGTCTGGTCGTGTCAGAACTTTTAGATTTTAAACAGAAAGCGCTTATACCGGATTTAAGTGCAGCGCTTAAGAAAAACCATGTGTGGGCTGGCATCATCAGTGTTGATGAAGTGAACCTGTGCTATCGAAAAGGGCGAGTTCGGAAATTAAAACCACTGAACATTTTTGAGCGATACAACTTATTTCGACAATACACCAACATCACCATTCCATCAAGAAACGAGCTCACAGAGAAAACGAGACGGCACATTTTACCGAACGTCCTGAATCGATTTTGATGAATTCCATACGGTTCGCTCTCATTCAGTGCCGGGAGCGTGATGATCCCATGTGCGATCATGAGGTGGGCTGTTTTGTCGAGGCTCTCGATATTTCCCGTGAGCAGATCTCGACAATTAATCTTCCTTACGATCCTCTTAGTCCGGAATTATTCGATGTCACCGATATGTTCTTAGTCGGCGGTTCTGGCGATTTTAGCGTCTTGGACAAAGAACCTTTTTTATTTGGTTTTTTTGATTTTCTCAACGAGATCTGCAGTCAAGGGTTTCCGATGTTTGCATCGTGCTTTGGCTTTCAAGCGCTTTGCCATGCGGTCGGTGGAAAAATTACCACAGACTCAAAGAATGCAGAAGTCGGGAGTTATCAAGTGTCGTTAACCCAGGATGGAAAAGCCGACCCGCTATTTGGATCGCTGCCGGACTGTTTTTTCGCACAAATGGGGCATAAGGACAGGGTCGTGGAGCTGCCTTCGACATTTGTAAATTTAGCATCCAGTGAAAAGGCGCCGTATCAGGCGTTTCGAGTCAAAGACAAACCGATTTATGCGACCCAGTTCCACCCTGAGCTGACGAAATCCCAGAACCGTGAGAGGTTTGAAAGTTACATAAAAAACTATTCGAATGAAAAAGTCGGCAAAAGCGTGCAAGCCATTCGAGAATCTTTTCGTGAATCTTCTGAAACACATCGACTGTTACCGGAATTTGTTAAGCAGTTTGTTTCTTGTTGATAACATATAATAGGTGATGAGATGCAAAAGACGACGCTTAATGAGTTATTGTCCCACAGTAAAGCTCAGGAGACTTTTAAACAGGCAGTCGAGTATTTTTCCCTAGGCCAGTCCACAGAACTCATAGCATGCCATCCCTCCGGGTTGCCGGCAATCAAGGTCATGCGAGTCTTGATGAAGCTCTTGGAAACCTATCCCGAAGAAGTTATTTCGAGCGTCGCTATTCATGGCACATCAACCTGCTCCGGCTTTTATGGGACGCTCATTTGGGGTCCTGAAAATAAAAAGATTGAGTTTAACTGGGATTGCCAATGGAAAGCTGAACAAGAGGGGTTCAAAACTTGGTACGGTGCACCGGATCAAACAAAAGCCGCTCAGATGTTCGGATATCAGTGTTTTGAAAAATTTGCGGAATCAAACGTCAAACGTGAGACGTGAAACGTGACAGACAGTGTTAACTTTGTCAGATAAAATTGCCAAATTAATTTTGCACAGCCGCTAAGTAATCCTTCCGTGTCCCGAATCCCTAATATAGAGCTTCCCAATTGCATTGTATTTGCAACGAAAGCGTTTTTATCGCATGACGTGTTCATCAAGGAAAAATAATTTGTTTATTACGTTCAATTACCTTATTTTTCCGGAGATCAATTTAAGGATAAATTTGAGTGAAAAACCATATTAAAATTGCACATATTGGCGCGGGTTATTGGGGGAAAAATATCATACGCAATCTCTATGATTTGCAGGCACTGAGCTGCATTTGCGATACGAATGTCGAGGTTTTCGACACTTTTCGTAAACCGTTCCCTAGTGTACACTTTACCCACGATTTCGACACTATTCTCAAGGACAATGCAATCTCTGCTGTTTCAATTGCGACTCCGGCAGCCACACATTTTCAAATCGTTCGCGAGGCCTTGCTCGCTGGTAAAGATGTTTTTGTTGAAAAACCCCTGGCGCTCAATCCTGAAGAAGGGGAAGAGCTTGCCCAATTAGCGCAAGAGCGCCAACGTATTTTGATGGTGGGGCATATTCTTAGGTTTCATCCTGCTATCGAACGGATTAAAGAGCTGATGGATAGCGGCGTTTTAGGCAGAGTGGGGTATTGCTATTCCAATCGCTTGAATCTTGGGAAAGTCCGCAAGGAGGAGAACATATTGTGGAGCTTCGCCCCTCACGATATATCCGTGCTTATTTACTTAATGGGCGAGCCGCCTGAAGAAGTCACGGCCTCGGGAGAAATTATGTTACAGCCCGGCATTCACGACATGACCTTGACGGTCTTAAAATGGAAAAGCGGCGTCATGGCGCATATCAACGTCAGTTGGCTGCACCCTTTTAAAGAGCACCGGTTTGTCGTGGTCGGGGACAAGGCCATGTTAGTGTTTGATGATACGCAAAAACAGAATAAATTGGTACTCTACGATCGCGGCATCGATTTCGTCAGCGGCGAACCGGTCAAGCGAGATAAAGAGACGCGCGTTGTCGAGTATGAAAATAAAGAGCCGCTGCAAGTAGAGATGGAGCATTTTCTGGAATGCATTCGAACCCGCCGGCAGCCGAGAACCGACGCCAACGAAGCGCTCTCCGTTCTGAAAGTTCTGCATCTCGCACAGAATGCTTTGGAAAGCAAGTCGTTGAATGGATCTACAGAAGATTATCGCGATTATTTTGCACACTCGTCTGCGGTTGTCGATAAAGGCGCTGTCATCGGAAAGGGGACGAAAATCTGGCATTTTTCCCATATCATGTCCGGCGCCATTCTCGGAGAGAAGTGCAGCCTGGGGCAAAACGTCTTTGTCGCCGCCAACGTCAAGATCGGACGAAATGTGAAAATTCAAAATAACGTTTCCATCTATGAAGGCGTCATCCTCGAAGACGATTGTTTCTGCGGTCCCTCGATGGTGTTTACGAATGTCAAAAACCCGCGTTCTGCGATTCCTCGTAATACTACGGACGATTATTTAACCACGCACGTTAAAAAGGGTGTTTCTCTCGGGGCCAATTGTACGATTGTGTGTGGCGTCAACATCGGTCAACACGCATTCGTCGCCGCCGGCGCTGTCGTCACCCGGGATGTCGCGCCCTACGCTTTGGTAACCGGCGTTCCTGCCAGACAGACCGGCTGGATGTGTCCATGCGGCCTCAAATTAACCCAAGACGCAAAAGCTCCAACCTGCGACGGATGCGGCGCAAAATATCATGTAAATGAGGACGGGCGACTCCAACCTTTTGCATGATTCTACCACAAAAAAAAGTTCTCATTATCACCTACTATTTCCCACCGTCAGGGGGGCCCGGGGTGCAACGAACGTTAAAGTTTATAAAATATCTGAGAGCGTTTGGTTGGGAGCCCATCGTGCTCACTGCCCGGGATGCGGATTATCCTGTGTTGGATGAGTCCTTGTTTTCAGAAGTCCCGAAAGGCGTCAAAGTTTATCGCTCCAGGATTTTGGAGCCGTACCGTTTGTACCGCACTTTCACCGGGCGAAAATCCGGGGAATCCACAGACATCGCGACATTGAGTCTGGATGAGCGTGGGAAAAAGCGACGGAGTGAGCGAATTTCGGAGTGGATTCGTGCAACTTTGTTTGTCCCCGATGCCCGGATCGGGTGGTTGTATTTCGGCTATGCTTTGGGCAGAAAAATCGTGCGTCAAGAAAACATCGACGTTCTATATTCCTCTGCGCCGCCTTATACAACCCACCTTATCGGCTTAAAACTCAAAAGAAAAAGCGGGCTGCCCTGGGTGGCGGACTTTCGCGACTCTTGGATCGGCTGGCTGTCGACTCCCCAATGGCGGCCTCGAGTCTCTCGAAAAATTGAAACCGTAATGGAACGCTCCGTTCTCGCAGAAGCCGATCGCGTTCTGACGGTCTCCGAAGGGGTTCGCGAGCATTTGCTGGAACGGCACCCGGAGCTGCGAGACGATCGTTGGCGGCTCCTGCCAAACGGTTTTGATCCGGAAGACTTTGCAGGTATCGAACCCGTTTCGATAAATAAAAAACTGACCATCACGTATCTTGGCTCCCTTTACGGTCTCCGCAACCCGGAATATCTGCTGCGCGCTTTGGAACGGCTGCAACAAAAACAACCTGATTTGGTAGAGAAGCTTGCTCTGCGATTCGTGGGTCGAGTTGGCGCGCCGATTCTAAAACGTTTGCAAACGTCATCTCTCAGCGAGAAGATAGAAATCTTGCCCTATTTATCTCATGACAAGAGTCTGTCGTATCTTTTAGGCACGGATGTCGCCCTGCTTATCATCGATGATGCTCCAACCAACAAGGGCATTCTTACCGGCAAATTATATGAATACATCGGGGCCGGTAAGCCCATTTTAGCCCTTGCGCCCGAGGGCGAGGCCGCAGAGTTGATTCGGTGCAACAACCTTGGTTGGGTTGTGCCGCCGCGAGATGATCTCGCTATTGCAAAGACATTGCGAGATATTTTACAATCGAATGTTCGCTCTTTGAGAACCGGCGATTCATTTCGAGAGAAATTCGAAAGAAAGAATCAAGCAGAGAAGTTATCGAAAATTTTTAATGAAATCGCTGCCCTCTAAGGAAACTCACTCGTCAATCGTAGCGCAATCGTCTCGATTGCGAAAGGTCCAGAAATGATCTAACACGGTCTGTGACCGTGTTTTGACTAAGCCGTTTATCCTTTGATTAACTTGGA
>JBHHWX010000215.1:0-9735 GCA_046756745.1 bacterium
GCACTCTGCGTTTAAATGTTGTTTTTCACCTACTCCTAATTCACCGATGACAACTCACCGTTAATTTCCCTTGCTTATTGAATGTGAGGATTGTATTTTTTTTAAACATTTCATTGATTCGCTGTTTCAAAACAAGGTTTTCGGGAGGAAAACATGGACAAGGAATTACAGCGTAGTTTAAATCGAATCCATGAAAAGCTGGATAAGCTGACGCCTGGAGTGGCAGAGGCGGAGAAAAAGAAAACATCGCTTTGGAAAAGAGTTGCGATTGTGGTTCCTATTGTGGTGGCCTTGTTCGGCTTGATCGGGACGGGGTGGGAGTTAACGATTAAATTTTTTGAGAACAGAAGCAAAAGGACGACGATTGATTTCTATAACACCTTAGCGACGCGCCTGCTTGAAGAAGGCAATTATGAGCCTGCTGAAACTTATCTTGAAAGCGCCAAAAAAATCGATCCGAACAATGCCAATGTCGTGAGAACGCAAGCGCTGCTCGATATGCGGGAATTGATTCGGAGCAAAATGCAGGGTGAACGTTTTGCTTTATTGGAGGGGTCTTCTTATCAAAGTAAACTCGATTTAGAGGATTCGGAATTCTTCTACCATATTTGGATTATTGCCAAAGCGGAACAAAAACAAGATATCGCTGATGAATATCTGGAGAAAATTATCCGGGGTTCGAACCGATACAGTTTGCTCGCCCGCTCGAGATTGATCCGGGAAAATTATCTGCCCATACTAAGCCGCGGAAATCGTCAAAGTGGATTCCGGGGTGAGCGCGAACTGCAGGATGCAGATGTTTTTCTGATTGATTTTGCCAGAGATGTAAAAGACTTCGATGAAGACCCAGAGCTCACCAAGTACTTCCAGGATCACATGAATACATTAGGTCTGGCGTTGCTGAACAGGCTGCCGCGGGATAAACTGGTCAACCTCGAAAAAGAGATCGCGGCAATGGAATTGGGCGACAATATATTTTGGATGGCCCTGCATGCCCAGGTCACCCAATCTTCGGACTCGACTTTCCTCGAGAATCTGAAATTGGCGCAAAAAAGTGTCGCGAAAAGGTCGCTGGTTGCCCAGCAGCTTGAAGAAAAGTTCGAGCAGTATAGCGTACAAACACAACTTGATTTTTTGCCCAAGGATTCAACTTTGGTTTCATCTGGCGATGACACGGATCTGGAAGCGCAACGACTGCAAGGCATCAAGAAGCGAAACTCCGGAGAGTATGGCCAGGCGCTTGAAATTTTTCAGGACATTGTTGTGGCCTATCAGGACTTAACTCCGGATAAGACGTTGTATAAAACTCATTTCAATCTTGGCCTGCTTTATGAGTATTATTTGAGCGATTTGGATTTGGCGATTGAGCACTATCAAACAGCCGAAAATTTGGAAAAGCAGCTTGGCCTTCAGGACGCCTCGATACACAATACATTTGGGTATTTGTATTTTAAACGGGGCCGGGATGCTCGTGATCCCGACGTCAAAAAACAGAATCTGGATCTTGCGGAGCAAAAGTTGAACAAGGCCCTCGAAATCGATCCGGCTTATGCGAAATCCCGCAGAAATTTGAAAGCGGTGGCAGCCGAAAGGCAGAAACTGAAATTAGCGGCGAAATAGTGAAACTATTCAGATATCGCCGAAAGGCAAAACGATTTTGGGCAAAACAATGGATGTCAAAATGATTAGAGTCAAAATAATTTCTGTATTGCCTCAGAACGGCTTAAAAAAGATTGAATTATTTTGTCTTAAATTATTTTGACTTTATTTTTTTGAACAAGTCATTCAGACTTGGTGATGGTAATTGACTCTTGACTTTTGAGCTGCCGTTAACTAACTTCTGTTTATGTCCGGGATAAATCTTGCCGATATGCTCACCTGGTATGTGGCTTTTTTGTTTTCGACCACTGCCCATGAAGCCGCGCACGCTTTGGCTGCGTTAAAAGGGGGGGATCCAACCGCGTATCTCGGAGGGCAGGTTTCTCTCAATCCTGTTCCCCATATCAAACGCTCACCTTTTGGAACCGTCGTTGTGCCTATTCTTGCGTTTATGTTCGGCGGTTGGATGATAGGTTGGGCCAGCGCTCCGTATAATCCCCTCTGGGCCGCTCAACATCCTCGCCGGGCTGCTTGGATGGCGGCGGCCGGACCGGCTGCAAATTTGGCCATTGTTGTACTCGCTTTCACCGCAATAAAAATCGGACTCGCATCTGAAGTCTTTACCGCCCCACCAAAGTCTATTGGATTTTCATCGATCGTCATCTCGGAGCATTCGAGCTGGTTCGGGCTCGCCACCTTACTGAGCGTGCTGCTATCGCTCAATATGATTCTTTTCATCTTTAATCTTTTCCCTGTGCCGCCTCTCGACGGCAGCAGCGTGATCACATTGTTCATGTCAGAGGAGATGACCCGAAAGTACCGCGATTTTCTGAATCAACCCGCTTTCTCATTTTTAGGCATTATTTTGGCATGGCGGCTGATTGGACCGGTTTGGAGATTTATGTTTCTTTTTATTGTCAACCTGGTTCATCCGGACGGGAAGTGGGGGTATTCCGATTTTTAGTTTCGCATTTCATTTATAAATGCATCCTCACAGCGATTTGTCCAAAAGTTCCTCCCTTCATTTGGCTCGCTTGGGACGTGGTCTTTTCAGCCTGCGGTTCAACCACTACCGGAATCCATTGACTCAGTCTGAAATGTAAAGCGAGACTCTTCGATAAATTCAACTCAGCCCTGATCCTTAAACGGGCAAAGTATATTTTTTTGACGAAATCGTATTGTTCTAATTGCCCCGTGCCGAATATGAACGCCGTACCCCAGGTTCGCAATGTTGTTTGTGTGTCTAAACGCACGGCCTCTGCATCCGAAAACAACCGCAATTTTTTTGAAAGACGAAAAGGCGCCCGCACCCAAGCGCGCAGTAATTGTAAACGACCGTCTCCGGCCAGGGACTGCTTGGCCCGGAAGAAATCGATTCCGGAATGGTCAAAAGGCCAGGCTTCGATGCCGGCGCTGCCTTGTCCCGACAGCGTTTGGTAGGCGGCCCCCATCTCCACGTTCCAATTTCGCGTTTGTCGCAAGGCCCCCTGAATTTCCCAAAAGTGGAATTGCTGTACATGCAGATTTCCGTATTTTCGATCCCGAAAACGCAGGGTTCCGTCTCCGCGATAACGGTTGAAATGAAATGCAAAGCGCAGTTGCCAGCGCTGCGTGAGTGGTTTTTGCAGCAATGCCTCGACCAGCTCAAGCTTTGCCGAAGGATGAAACGTGAATTCACGTTCTGAGCGGGGCGTCGACTTCAGGGTCCCCAGGCCGATTCCGGCTCTAAAGGTAAAGCTGCCGACCGTTCCGGCAACCGACCATTTAAACTGTCTGAGATTGGCAAGCGTGGGAAAACGTATTTCGACCTGATAGTGGTTGTTTGTCAAGATTTCCTGAAAAAACGGAAACCAACTTGTATACTCGCTGTCAAGGCTGAAGATGAAATGTTTTACTTTTCCTGCGATTCCGAATCCATAGTTGTGATGCAAGCGTCCTTGTCCAAGGTATGCCTGTAAAAAGGCGTGTAAATGAATTGGCGCCTTGTCAAAGGTTCGGCGATAGGAGATCCGGAAGCGATTCCGGGTCTGCAAATTATCAAAGCTCAAACTGGAATCGGTTCGATTTGTATAAAGAGTCTCTTTTTCCCGCAGGATCTCGAATTGCCATGACTGCTTGTGAGAAAGACGCCAGTCTACGGTTGCGGTTGCGGTGCTTCTGGCTAACTCCGTTCGTCCATCCGCGCCATTCGACCGCAGAATATCATCGTATCTGATTTGTAGGGTTACCGTCAGATTCGAACTTTCGGACGATCCTGCTCCGGACATCTGAAACAGAGGTTCGACCCCGATAATGCTATTGTAGATGGCATCCTGGGCTTTTGCCGTCACAAAATTCAGAGTCAGGCCAGCCAAACACAGGATGACTCTCCCGAACTGTTGGTAGTGAAACCGCACGGTTAAGCCGGGCTACTGAACGATGAAATCCCGAACTTCATTTTCGTCTTCCGCCAGGGCGTTGCCATTACCATCGCGGTAAATGCTGACTCGGTATAACTGGCCTGGGATGAGAGAGAGTTCGAGAGCGTTCTCTTGTGCGGCGCTTGCCGGGACGACTCCATGGGTTACCGGCGAAAAAATACGGTCTTCGTAATTCTGGTGATGAATCTCCCAGACAATTTGCAGGTCCGACAGTCGATACACTGTCAGATGAGAGATCGGACTATCGTTCCAGGAATAGACAGGCTTAGTTCCGCTGCCGACGGTCAAGTCGATATCGCCCGGTATGTAACTCAGTCCGAAGATTTCTTTTAACCGCGAGTTTGTCATTTCCGGCAGAATACCTCCCATCGTCGGATCCGGGAATTGCCAGGCTGTAATGCTTTGGGCTGTCCAAACAAATTGATCCACTGACTCGCCGTCTTCTACATCCTGTTCCAAAATGTAACTCGGCAGCAGCTCTTTCGGTCGCGCTGGTGGGTTATCGAAAAATGCTTTTAAGGAGATGACGAGTTCACTGTCAGCAGTGTTGATATCTTCGTCAAAATCCTCGGTCACGGTGACTTCGCCGTTTACAGCGTCCCGGGCTTGTTGGGTCCTCTTCTCGATTTCATCGAGGTCGTCTTCTCCATCCGGATCGACCGTGATGAAATCGTCGTCCTGATTGTCGGTTTCCGCCCGCAAAAAACCGATGGCGTCCAATAGAGCATCAGCCGATTTGATGAAATCATTTTTTGCCTCTTTGATTTCAGCCGCCTCGTTCAGGGTGAAAAAATCGCTGGTCTGTGTCAGCGCCCGGACGATGTCACTGCTGTCGGCAATATCCACATCTAAATTGTACGCTAAAAACAATCTGAGAACAGCCCGCGAACTCAGCAAAGAGGCATAAAAGGTTTTAAAATCCGTCAGATCCAGCTCAACCGGGTCTTCAGGTTCAGATTGGGTGCCGCCCTGCATTGCGCTGCTCACTGTAAAAGTATAGGTTTGGTTACTATCGCTCTCGACGATTTTTTCCATCTTCGCGACGGAAATGTCAAGCGAAGGTATGATGAGGTCCCGAACAACTTTTTGCGTTTCGCTCGCTAAAGGCGGGCTTTTGATCAGCAACTTTGAGGTCTTCACCAGCGAACCGGTGAGGTAAGCGCCAGTCAGATCGAGGTCTTCTTGCCTGGTTGGAAAAGAAACGTTAAAAAGGGATACTCGGGGGGCTTCGACGTTCTCGGCGTCGTTTTCACCATAATCGATCCATTCATCTCTCATGCTTTTGAGCGCGTCGTCGTCTTTGAGAATGATAAGTTGCGTCACCGCCATTCCGAGATCAGCGTCGAGATTATTAGGATCCAGCTCTAATGCCTGTGCATAAAGATCGCGTGCAGTTTTGAAACCGCTAATATCGTCTAATTGGTCCACATCCTCCGGATGGTTGATGTCCAATTCCCGAGCCTGACCTACGGCTTCTCCAAATGCCTGGTTCGCCAGTTCGACTTTTTCTTTGGCTGCTTCAATGTCCGCCGCAGTGGGTGCGGGACTCCCCCCATCTTCGATAAGATCAGTGCAGCACAAAGAAGGAACCGTCAAAATGATGAGACCAATAAGAAACAGTTTATAAAATGATTTCATGGCTTCCATCTTTCACTCCTCAATCTTTTGCACGAAAAGATACAATTGACCTGATAAGTCTATCTTATAACTTAGAGACGCTCAACAAGTTTTGAGTAAACAGAGATGGACGTTCTCGTTCGAAGATGTCCTGGTTCGTCAGCTTTGCAGCCACGAATGCATCACATTGAAGATTCTGGTACTGAATTTGCTCCACACTTTCCTCGAACCACGCCAACAGATGGCTAATTTCAAAGTAAAAAACTCCAACTTTACTTTTGTATACATAAATTTCATAATACTAAGTAATTTTTTCTTCAAACGAGGCGGGTTTTGGGTAATTCATAGATTGTACTAGGTTGAGACAGTGGTCGATTTTTGACCGAATAAATTGTACGTAAGGAGGAGTCATGAGATTCTCTCGAAAGTTGTGTTTAAGTCTCTCACTATGTTTGTGTAGTCTTTCGGCTTTTGCCGGAGTGAGGGTTTCGCACCGGCTGGTCAACAGCAACCTCGAAGTCTTTTTCCTGAAAGATTTCGACATCACCCGCCCGGCATCCGGCCCGGAGTTGTTCTTTGTCGATATCACCAATGATGACTTGGTTGCACATAAGATAATTCTGAGCATTCAAGTTGTGAGTAGAAGGCAAAACATCGTTCTTTCACGAGGCGCAACGGATTCTTTTGACATTGGGCCATCTCAAATACTCATGCTCAGCAACCGGGATCTTTTTTCCAAAAGCGGCCCTCGTAGGCTTGTTACCTACGAAATCGATGACGCCGCTGTTGGCAATTTATTGAAAGATATTCTTGCCACAGGCAAACTCCCTACGGACGTATATACTTTTGAGCTGAGTGTGAGGGATGTGGAGGGACAAACGACGCTTACTTCGGACCAGTTTGACGTCGAAATTTCCAACCCCCAAAAATTGGATCTGGTTTTCCCCGGCCGTCCTGCAACCGGACGCCGGAAAGACTGCCCGGAGATTTTTACCACCCTGCCGCAATTCCGCTGGGAATCGGAAATCAAAAAATTCCGGGTGACCATTGCTGAAGCCAGACACGGAGAAGATCCCGAAAGCGTTCTGAATCAAGAACCGCGTTTTGTACGGGTTTTCACATTAAGCCGGGACCGAAGCTTCAATACTGCCGATGAATTTGGCGAGCGAGTCGAGCCGCTGGCGTCAACCTCTTTTCAGTATCCATCGACCGGAGAAGTTCTGACGCTCAGATCCGGAAAACTTTATTACTGGCGTGTGGAAGGTATCGTGGAAACCTCGAGCGGACCACTGCCGTTACAGAGCGAAATCTATTGCTTTCGCATGGCCCGGCTTGGGGATATGGGTGGAGGAAAGCAGCAATTGGAGTTTTTACTCAGAAATATCTTGGGATCTGACTACGAAAAGTTGTTTGGTGAAGATGGGGAGCTTGAAGACTATCTTCCTCGAAGAGTGACTTTGAACGGGCAACCCGTGACTTTTGCAGAATTGGTGAAACAGCTTAGAAAGTTCTCTGCAAATTATAAGGGCTACCATGTTGAATAGGGTTATTTACGATTTCCCAAAAGGATTAATATCATGAAAATATTGAGCACCCTCACCATTCTGTTCACGCTTTTGAGCTTAATGAGCGTCGAGTCTGCTGCTGACGATAAAGACGTTGCTTTGATGTTAAAGACTCGCGGACAAGTTCAGTTTGGGCGCAGCGGCCGTCGGCTTGTGCAGGCCAGACGCGGCTCTCGTATTCATTCCGGCGTCATCGTCACTACCGGGGATAATTCTCTTGCCGCACTCATTTTCACAGATGATAAGTCTCAGCTAAAAATTCGCTCCAATTCAAGCGTTACGATCAATGGCAAGCGTCAAAAGAAAGGCATCCTGAAACGTTTGTCTCTTCGGTTTGGAGAATTATGGGCCAAAGTGACCAAACAAGAATCGGACTTGCGCGTGGAAACGCCTTCGGGAGTGGCCACAGTAAAAGGCACAGAGTTTAACGCCTTGTTTGTTGATAACAATTTCTTTATTTATTGCCGCTCAGGTTTGATGGAAATATTTAACCAGTTCGGTACGATGATGCTGGGAGCCAATGAAATGGCTCGTTTATCTCAGGGAGCGGCTCCTGAACGTTTAGAAGGCGACCCGGACGAAATTTTTGATTTAGCCGGAGATTCTGAAAGAACTCGCCTGGAGATCGACCTCGAAGGGCCTGATGGCGAGCAAAAGAAACTCATTATCGATTTTGATTCTCAACAACAGTGATTTATGTAGAGGGCTTTTAGATGAAGTCAAAGTATCTAGTAATATTCTTAATCATTTTAGCAGCTATTTCCGGGGGATGGCCGTCGGGCACACAAGCTGTTCCGAGATCCGCAGCCCTGGAGGCCAAACTCATTCACATTCCGGCGTCTTCTCTCAAAGAGAATGAAAGATTTGTCGTCGACGCCCGAATCGATGGAGCGACTTCCCGGGTTGTGTACATGCGGCTTTATTTTAAGACAAAAAATGACGCATCATTTGATTATGTGGAAATGACCCAGGGTTCATCCGGCTATTTTGCAGAACTTTCGCCGCGCTATGTTTCTCCTCCTGAGCTGCATTATTTTATTTTAGTGTTGATGGCCGATCAAACCGTGATCACCTACCCCACTTGGAACCCGTACGGACATCCGGTTGTTGTTTCTATCGCTTCGGGCGCCGCACAACCCCTGGAGGATGTGGATTTCTCCGCTTCCGACGTGCCGGAATCGGCTCCTGCCCCTATTCAGTCTGAGCGGTCCCTCTCGTCTCTCGAAAACCTCACACCCATACCGGATGAGATTGTTGATTTGACTGAGGATTCACCTATTCTTGTGTTGAGCCCGGAAGAGGGTGAGGAGTTTAATCCTGACGAAGAAGTGGTCATCGCTGTCTCCTTTATACCGGGCGACGAGGAAATCGACGTAAACAGCATCAATCTTTTTGTGGATGGCCTCAATGTCACATTGGATGCGGAAGTCACTGAAAATTTAGTCACCTACTCAGCCTCAGAATTAAGACCAGGGAAACATTTAGTACTGGTTCAAAGTCATTATGTTTCCGGGGTTCAGTTGCCCCAAGTGAGCAGGTCCTTTAAAGTTTTGGGCGGGAGAAGAGTGCAGCGCGAGGACCCGCTGGCCACAGGCCGCATTTTTGCTGAGACCCGTCAGGAGAGAATTAGCAACGTGGGTTTCAGCGATAACAACCTGGGAGGGTTTGTCTCCGGTAAGTATGGAATCGCCCGCTACGACGCCCGATTTTATTTCACCACGCGGGAAAACAGTCTATTTCAACCCCGGCACAGATATACGTTCAATCTCGATTTACCGGTTTTGGGCGTGACCTTGGGCGATGCATATCCGCGGTTTAACGATCTCATACTGTGGGGAAAGCGCGTTCGTGGAATTTATGCCCGGCTCCACCTTGGATTCTTTAACGTAGATTTTATTCATGGAGAAACCGTACGCAAAGTGTCCCCGCAGCGGAGTTTGGTGTTGGACCCGGTGACCGGTCTGCCTTTACAGAATAGCGCTTTACAAGATTCCACGGCGATTACGTCTTTCGGCACACATCGCCAAAAAGTGCTCGGAATCCGGCAGAGCTGGGGCAGCGGCCGGCATTTTCAATTAGGATTTAACCTGTTGAAAGTCCGGGACGATACCACCTCTTTAGCGGCAGGGGAGTTCGGCACCGCGCCAAAAGACAATCTTGTGGTCGGCTCGGATTTGTTGATTTCTCTGCACAGCCGCAGAATCGAGCTGCGGGCGAGCGGCGCATTTAGCCTGCTTTCGAACGATATTTCTACCGGGCCAGCTTCAAAGGCCGACGTCGAAAGCCAATTTGACGTTAACCTGCCTTTTGATCCGGCAGAATTCAGTCAATATTTTATTATTAACTCTAGTACGACGCCGTTAGACCCGCGCGATTTAACTTCACTGGCTTACAATGTCAACTTACGATTGAACTACTTTAACAACAACGTGCAAATCGGGTATAAGTCGGTCGGCGTTCAATACACCTCTCTGGGGAACTCGTTCTTACGTAACAATATTCGTGGTTTATATTTCAACGACCGCATGAGGTTG
>JBHHWX010000216.1:0-9729 GCA_046756745.1 bacterium
GCCAATCCCGTAAGACTTGACCGGTTCATCGAAGAACCTGATTTCGATGTCCCGGATCCGGTCAAGCAAGGTGGGGGTCGTTGGATAGACAAAGGATACAACACTACGTTTCAACAAGGGAAATTCCCGATCTGCTGGAACGAATTCAAGCCTAACTCGACAGCAAAAAATACCAAAAGAACAAAAGCGATTGGGATAATATCACCCCAATAATCCAACAGACGACGATTATAGCCCGGATGAGCTTAAAATTGTGGAACAAATTGCCGATAAATACGGGTTGTATGTCGTGTCTGACGAAATCTATAATGCCCTGCTATGAATAGAAATGAATTGCTCTCAATTTTAGCAACTTCACTCATCGGCATTGTCTATGTCTTCTTTTTTGCCGGTAAAGATCCGGTTCTTTTGATAGTTTTTGGATTACAAACTTTGAGAAGCGGATTGGCATTGAGAAACTTGGTGAAAAAAAACTAATCTGCATTAGGCCGCCTGGGCGTTGCCTGAAATTTTTCTTGTTTTATTTTTGCGATTCTTTTATATTCAGGAAGAATTTCAGTTTGCACCCTCCAAAGCCTCTACTTTTATTAGGTTTTCGTTTATTGTTTTACTGATATGGAATTATCAGGCATTCATTGTCCTATTACAACACCTTTTGTCGATAAAAAGATTGCACCGGATAAACTCGCACATAATCTTGAAAAATGGAATGAAACCGGTTTAGCCGGGTATGTTGTTTTTGGTTCAACAGGCGAGGCGCCATATGTGAGTATATCTGAGAGGCTTGAGCTGTTGCGAACGGCTCGTAGATATATCCCTTCGGAGAAGACGTTCATTGTTGGATCAGGGTTTGAAACAACGGATGAGACCATCAACTTTACACAACGCGCTGCGGAGACCGGACCGGATGCTGCGCTGGTCTTGACCCCGAATTACTACAAACAGCAAATGACGGATGACGTTTTCCGAAGGCATTTTCTTGCTGTTGCGGAAAAGTCGCCGATCCCGGTTTTAATCTACAACGTCCCGATTTTCACTGGGATCGACATTTCTGCCTCTGTCGTGAAAGAACTGTCCGAGCATCCTAATATTATCGGAATCAAAGACAGCTCCGCCCGTTTAGCAAAATTGCTGCGCGTTATTGAGATGTCTTCGCAGCAGTTTCAGGTATTCGTCGGGAATGCTGCTTCATTTTTTCACGGAATTTATATGGGGGCTGACGGCGCCGTCTTAGCGCTTGCCAATGTTGCCCCCGCGCAATGCGTTCAAATTTTTGAGGATTGCCGGAACGCCTGTCACGATGCGGCGCGTCAGCTTTTTTTAAGAATTTTACCTTTTGCCACAGACGTCATCGTTCCATATGGAATTCCGGCAATCAAGGCGGCCCAAGATGCTTTAGGCTATTTTGGCGGCGATCCAAGAGCCCCTTTGTTGCCCGTCGTAGGCCCGGTTGGTGAAAAAGTTGTCGAGGAATTAAGCAAAGCCGGCATATTATAAAGAATAATAATAATTAAAAACTACTCACTAAATAACAGTAATTTCTCATGATCAAAATTGTAGACAAATCAACGCAAGAGGTATCTGTTTTCGCCTTGGAGGGAAAACTCACCGGTCTGGAAGGACGCGGGATTATTCAGGATAAAGTTCGAGACAGCATTAAAAGTAAGATGAATAAAATCGTTCTCGACATGTCCAAAGTTACATGGATAGACAGCACGGGACTTGGTGAGCTCATCGCTTCTTTATCTTCAATAAAAAAGAACGATGGGAATTTAGTCCTGACGAATATCCAGGCGCCGGTACACAGTCTTTTGAAAATGACCAACCTGAACCAAATTTTCGAAACCTTTGAAACTGTCGAGGACGCCGTTAAGGAGTTCGGATAGCGCTTCCGCTCATATTTGTCTGAAAATGTGCGCTCCTGGCTTGTCGAGGATTTCACGTTTTTCTACGAAGCCAAGCCGATTGCCAAATACATCAGAGCCGCGGCGAAACCCGCGAGCAAAGCGTAGGGAAGTTGGGTGCGGACATGATCGATGTGATCCGAAGCCGACGCGATGGAAGAAATAATCGTTGTGTCTGAAATCGGTGAACAGTGATCTCCAAAAATCCCACCGCTTAAAATAGCGCCCACGGTTATGTACAGATTCGCTCCCATCAGCTCAACCATTGGCAGACCGATGGGTATCATAATTGCGAAGGTTCCCCAAGAGGTGCCTGTGGAAAATGCAATAAATCCCGAAACGAAAAACAAGAGAAACGGCACGAATTTTGGACTGATCCAGTGCTGTGTTAACTGGGCTATGTAGGGTCCCGTGCCGAGCGCTTTGCAGGTGTCGCCGATAGTGAACGCGAGCATCATGAGCAAAGCCAACGGCATAAGCCCGCCAAACCCTTTAAAAAAGTAATCGATAGCTTGCTTTAAATTGAAGATTCCCTGTAACATGTAAACAACTGCGCCGCCGGCAATTGCTGTGCTCACAGCCCAAAACACCGAGGTTGAGCCGGAGCCGTTCATCATATTTCCCTCACCCGTAATAAAAAGTCCGATCGGCATCATCACGACCATCAGCCCGATTGGAATGAACATGTTGCTCGCTCTCGGTGTGATTCCGGCTTTCGGCTGAATCGAAATTATCTCTGTGGAAATAGCCGGTACGGCGCCATCTCGCAGGACTTTCCCTTGTTCGCGCGCTCGTTTTTCGGCTGCGGCCATGGGCCCGAGGTCCCGTCCGCTCACAACGACGACAAAAAGCGTGATGAGCGCGCATATCGCATACAGGTTCACTGGCAGCGATTTGAGCAACACTGCAAAGGGCTGTTCAACCCCTTGATTGTCTAAAAGGCCGATAATATAGGCGCCCCACCCGTTGAGAGGAATTAAAATACAAACCGGCGCAGATGTGGAGTCACAAATGTAAGCCAGCTTTTCCCTGGAAATTTTGAGCCGGTCAAAAATGGGGCGGGAGATCGCGCCAGTCACAAGACACGTGATACTGGATTCAACAAAAATAACCATGCCGATAAGCATGGCCATCAATCCGGCTTTTCTGCGATTGTTGGCGAAACCTTTTCTGGATAACCATTGTACGAAACCTTCAACTCCCCCGGAATAGTGCGTGTAAGCGATAAGCGCGCCGACCATGGCGCTGAAGGCGATAACCTTGGTGTTGCCGCTATCCTGAAAAACGCGCACACACGCCTCTAACGCCGCTGCGATGCCAACAAAAGGATTCCAGCCGGATAAAATAGTCCAGCCAAACCAAATTCCAAAAAACAAGGAAAAGAAAACTTGTTTCGTCCAAATCGCAAGAATAATGGCAATCACCGGGGGGAGAATGGACAACCAACCGATATTTTCCAAAGTGGCCTCTCTGTTATCGAACCGCCTCTAATACTTTTTCCACAACTTCATTAAATTTATCCGGGCCCAACTGGTCGTATTTGACGTCATAATTGACACAGGAATCTTCAATACACTCATCGTGACAGGCATAACATCCGGGATTTAAGGACGTTGCTCCATAAAATTCCCGCAGGTCATAGAGCTTTTCGACTTGCTCTTTCGGTAAGACATTTTCTCCTCCCAGCGCTCTGGCGATGAAGATGATTTTGGCGTAATGCTCGACTCGTTCCATTTTAAAATAGGCGTCCATGAGATCTTTCCCAACAGTGACCACACCGTGATTGGCCATGAAAAAAGCATCGCAGGAATGAATGTACGGTTTGAGGGTGTTGGGCAGCTCTTCGGTCGATGGGGTGCCGTATTCAGCCAACGGAATTGTGCCGATGGTGACGATGATTTCCGCTAAGACGCACTTGTCTAAAGAAAGACCGGCCGTGGCGAACCCGGTAGCGTAAGGTGGGTGTGCGTGCACAACTGCGTGCACGTCCGGACGGTGTTGGTAAACAAACAGATGCATGGGCAGCTCTGTGGACGGCCGGCCGTGCGTGAGAACATCGCCTTGAGAATCCACAATGACCATGGCGCCGGCGTTCATGAATCCTTTGGAAACTCCGGTCGGCGTGGTGAGGATTTTGTTGTCCCCCATTCGTACACTGATATTGCCGTCGTTTGCCGCAACGGTGCCGCGGTCGTACATCCGCCGGCCGATATCGACGATAAGTTCACGAAGTTGTGTTTCGGAGGGAGCAGTCATCGGTTAACTCCTTAGTTAGTGTCTGAACGAAAACGTAGTTTTTTGTTGTCATTGCGAGGCGTTTTTTGCCGAAGCAATCTCGTGCCGTGCCTAATAGGGAGATTGCTTCGCTGAGAAGCGCTCGCAAAGACATCAAAAATCGAGTTTTCGGTCCATCACCAGTTATGTGATCCTGAGAACAATTTTGCCAAAATTCTCATTCGATTCCATGTAAGAATGGGCCTCTGCCGCGCGCTCGAGAGGAAAGGTCTTGTCGATAACCGGTTGAATTTTCCCGGATGAAAATAGCGGCAGCGCATGCTTTTGGAACGCATGAGTCAAGGCGATTTTTTCCGGTAGTGGCCGCGCCCTTAAAACCGTCCCGATAATATGAACGCGTTTCCATAGTATCGTGGCCAAATTGATTTCAGCTTTCGACCCTCCCAAAAGCCCCAGACAAACGAGTTTACCACAGGTTGCCAAACAAGCCAGGTTCTTCTCCAAATAAGCGGCGCCCACGACATCCAAAATCGCCTGAACCCCCTGGTCTTGTGTTTCTTGAAGAATGATTTCTTGAAAATTCTCTTTTTGGTAATGGATGGCAATGTCCAAGCCCAAATCTTTCGCTCTATTCAGTTTTTCATCTGAACCGGCTGTGCCAAAAACCGCAGCTCCGGAAATTTTAGCTAATTGCAATGCCGCCGTCCCCACTCCGCTGCCAATCGCATGAATCAAAATCGAGTCGCCTTTACGTATTTCGAGCCGGTAAAATAAAGCATCATAAGCTGTCAGGAATACTTCAGGAAGGGCGGCGGCTTCTTCGTAACTGAGATGAGCGGGAATGGCTAAGGCCAGACGTTCATGAGTCACGATTTTTTCAGCATATCCTTCCCCCGAAAGCAATCCCATGACCCGGTCACCCGGTTGATACATGGTGACTTCTTGTCCGGTTGTTTCGACTTCGCCAGCGAATTCCAAGCCCAGGATATCCTCTCTCGTGCCCGGCGGGGGTGGATATTGTCCCCTTCGTTGTAAAAGGTCGGCGCGGTTGACCGCCGTGGCGTGGACCCTGACTAAAATTTCATGTGCGGATGGGACCGGTTCCGGGATTTCTTGTCGTTGTAAAACAGAAGCGTCGCCCGGCTGGGACATGATGATGGCTTTCATGGGTTATCTGAATTTAATCGTTAGTGATTGACCGAAAACTGCTTGATGCTGTCACTGCGAGCGTTTTTCAGCGAAGCAGTCTCCCTCCGTTACGCGGGAGATTGCTTCGTCCCGCAAAAAAACGCGACTCGCAATGACAGCCAAAAATGATCCAACACGGTCTGTGATCGTGTTTTAAAAGCTTGTTCCCAAACTCCGTTTGGGAACACAATGAGGCAAGAAACTTTGTTTCGCCCCAGTATAACGACTTCTCGAAATCCCTGCTTTGCTCGGCGGGACGCCTTCGCTAAGGGGTTTTCATCGCGCTTTTTTCGAAAACGTTTCGCACTTGCCCGAAGGTGTCCTGGCAGAGTGTGAATCCTGCTTCGCTCGGCGAGACGCCTTCGCAAAGAGGATTTTAAGTCTAATTCAACTTTGCCTGCAACTGCATAAGGGCTGTACGGGCAGGTAGATACTTATCCCGAACTTGCAGTGCTTTTTGGTATTCCTGCATCGCCAGCGGCCACAACCCTTGTAATTCGTAGACTTTTCCTAAATTGCAGTAAGCATATTCCGGCGTTTCGTAGCGACAGGCCCGTTTCGCTTTGTCAAACCAGGGAATGGCTTTATCATATTTGCCCATTTGCAGTAGGTAGACGCCGATGTCATTGTACGGATTTCCAAAATCAGGATCGATGGCAATGGCTTTGTGGCAATAGTCGACCGCTTTTTTGAGTTTCCCCATAAAACTGAATGTCCAGCCAAGAAAGGTGTATCCCTCTGAAGTTGGTTCGATTTCCAAAGATTTTTTGTAAAGGATCACCGCTTTGTCCAAATCACCGGCCATTTGGGCGTCATAGGCCATTCTAAAATATTTCATCGCTTGTGGGCCGATTCTATAATTTGTGAACATTTACCCGTCGTTGAATGTGGTGAGAATCTCTTTGCTGTTTTCTACCGGATCCTGCTTGAGAGCAGCAAGCGCATCTTCGACATAAGGTATTTTTCGCATTCCCATGAGCACGCAGTGAATGCCGGGCGTCGAGGTCAACACCCGCACGGCTTTTTGCGATAACGTGTCGGAGGATTCCAAAGCCGCGCTCAAATCATCTAACGTGTCCACAACGGCCTTAGAAAGTTCAGATGCGTCATTTTCAAAATGTTTCGTCACAGCATCAAGCAAGTCTCGCAAACCGTCGGCATACGAAATCGACCACTGCTTCCAAGTTGGTTCATCCTGTAATTTACGATCCAAGTAATTCAGGTAGGAGGTCGTTTGCGGCAAGATGATGTTTTGTTTAACATGATCCCAATTATGCCAGTTTTGAAAAGCCGTTAGGGCATTTGCCAATTGTGAGGAGAGCGAAAAAACTTGCCTGAGATTTTCTTTTGGAATATCCTGCGGCGCTTTCTCGATGAGAGATTCGCTGAACTGTTGTTCGAGCCCAGCCAGAACGGTCAGCGCCTTCTTGAACGCCTGCTGAACATCTTTGGGCTCCGACGTTCTGAAATCGGCGAGACGCTGCATGCCGTTCTTTGTCATTGCATTCAGAGGTCTGTTCACCAAAGTCGCGATACTCTTATTTGCTGCTAACTGCAAAAGTGTTTTTTGTCCTTGACATTGATTCTGCTCTTTACAGGCGCCGGCTTCATAAAGATTGAACGGAAATTGAATAACCTGGAAGTAATTGCTCGACGCCACGTATTCGGCTGTTGCGATGACTTTCTCCAAAGAAGTGAATTCGAAATCATCTGAAGAGATCGGGAATGTGTTTGAGGAGATTCCGTAAGCTTTGATTTTCCCCTCGGCTACCTTTTCTTCCATCCACTCAAACGCCGCTTGCAGGCGGCGGATATAATCATCGCGTGCCGTTTCTAAATCCATTTCACTGCGCTTGTTTGCGTCGGAGAGGAAATATTCCGGGTTATGTAACAAATAAATATCCAAAGAAGGAAGACGCAATCTGTCCAAGGAATGGGTAAGCTGTTCTTGCAGAAAATCCGGGTGGATGCAGTGCCAGCAGCCGTCCATGTATTTAACCATTTCCGGGAAAGGTCGTCCCAAAGCTTCATTCTCCTGAACGAGCTTCATGTTCTGGCCTTGTACATATCCGACCTTAGAGACAACGACGACTTCCTCTCGTTCGATTTCGCCGTGTGCCATCATTTCCTGCAACAAGTTGCCGATAAGCATCTCGCTGCCGCCGTCGCTGTAATTGCTGGACGTATCGACGAGGTTAACGCCGTTGATAAGTGCGTAGCGGAGCGCGCGTGCGTGCTCTACCGAGTTGGAATGTACCCGGTAGCCGCCGAAACCGATACTGCTGACATGAAATTCGGTTCTGCCAAGAATGCGGACAGCATGTCCCGGAATTTGATGATGCGCCAAACGTCGAAAATATTTTTCGGTGCTTTCGGGAGTCGCCATAAAATAAGATAAGTGCTGAGAATTTTTAAAGCAAGCATAAAAAAAGCGGAGCCTTAAGACTCCGCTTCGAGTGGTAATCTCCCCAATTCTATTTTTCGAGAATTGAACCGTAGGAGTGAGAACTAAACCAGCCCTTTGTCCATCAGCAGGATAATGAGTAAATAAGCAAAAGAAATGAGAAAGGCTGTGAGGAGAAAATGTCTTTGTTTTTTTGTGGTAGTATCCATTGCCAGACCCCATGTTTTTTAAATGTGCTTCTTGACCTGCTCATTATGCAAACCCCGTTCCAGGTTGTGCCGATATTGGGCTTCTGCCACCAATAAAGAGATGCTGTTGAATTTACATGTTATTTAGGTCCCTATTATTTAATACGTTAAAAGTATAAATTTTGTATGCTTTGTTGTGATCATCATGCTGAGGACTCCGTGAGGATCCGGTCAAAAGCGCGGGGAAAAGCAGGCTATTTACAGATTTGAATTTCAGATTGGAAATTGATGACAGGATGGGAAGGGATTAGCTATTTTTAAAATACTCTTCAGCCTGTTGGGGTGCGACTTCTTGGTATTGGTCGCAAATCATGCACTGCTTTGTCGTTTTTTTAAGAGTGAGGGCACAACGCAGCGATCGCAGGAGGGTACTTTCCATCAGCGTTGCAAAGATTATCAAGGCTACCGACGCAAGGCAAGCGCTGACGAAAAAAACGCTTTTAAGCTCGAAGTTTTCGGCAATGACGCCCAGCAGCGGACCCGCTATGACAAACCCCAAATCAAAGCCGCCGTAATAAAAGGAGAATATTTTCCCGCGGGTTTCTTCAGTGGTGTTATCGGCGACTAATGTTGTTAATGTGGGTTGATGAGCGCCAAAACCGAATCCGTATAAAACAGCGGCGAAAAAGATGAAATACATTCCCTTGGTTTGACTGAGCGTCAAGACTCCAATTGCAATGAGGAAGAGGGCAAATACCAGACTGGGACCGCGCCCAAAGCGCTCAGAAGCCGGCCCGACAGCCAACCTCACGATAAAAGCGGAAATTCCGTAAACTGTGAAAAAGATGCCGAAATTAAAGTCCACGTCGCTGAGAAAAAGCGGCAGAAAAATGATTATCCCGCTGTGTACCATTGCGACTAATAAGATGATGGCAGCAGCGACTAAGATTTTTCTATGTTTGATCGCATGCCAATAGTTGACTTCATTTTGGGAATGGGACGGGATCTTGGTCTCCTTGATAAAAGCAGCGGTGAGCAGACACAGAGCAGACAAGACCGAAATGAACCCGAACAGGACATTGTAGCCCCAGGTATTCCAGATAGTGAACCCTAAAACCGGACCGACTGCAAACCCAATGGTGTTCATCATCCCGGTGTAGCTGATGACTTGGGTGCGCTTATCATACGGTGCGGAATCGGTGATGAGCGTAATGGATGCGGTGCCAAAAGCAGCCAACCCGAGCCCGTGAAAGACTCGTGCGAGCAGCAGCGCGATAACGGATTTGATAAAGATATAGATGATGGGAGCAATGATGAAAATCAGGATTCCGAAGATGAGTACAATTTTTCTGCCTACGACATCTATTTTTTTACCCACAATGGGTCTAAAAAGCAAGACTCCTAACGCCATTGCTGCGATGACGATTCCGGTCTGAGCTTTGTTCCCGCCAAGATCGCTGATGTAGTTTGGCATAGCAGGCAAAAGGGCAGATAGAGTGGTGAAAAATAAGATTCGGGTTATCCAATTTAAGAGGAGTTGTGAGGTAATGACGTTTTTGTACTCCATATTTGCTAAGATACCATATTTTTTCTAATTTGCAAGTTAAGTAAATGACAGCAACCGAAATTATAAACATCGGTCAAGAAGCTTGGCCGAAAAGTCCAAGCCCACTTGCCCGAAAGCGACTCACCGAGGGTTTCTCAGCACAGACTGAGGGTAAAAAGTGTTCGGTGGGGACGCCTTCGTTAAGAAAGTAGTCTTTTCAGCCAAGCTCTTAGGCTCTGGGCTGCTAAGATATTGAGAACCGAT
>JBHHWX010000217.1:0-9725 GCA_046756745.1 bacterium
GGCGTCCCGCCGAGCGGTTTTAGACAGCCAACCGTTACTCTTAGCGAAGGCGTCCCGCCGAGCGATTTTAGAACAATTCCCGGACATCATCTATGGCAATAATTGGCTGAATATCTCTGTCATAATAACACGCCGATGAAAACGGATACGCATCGCGTGTTTCGGCCAATCTCCACTTTTTTGCTACCGGATTGTTGTGAAGATATTCTACTCTGGCTTTCAATACCTCCTCCGTTTCAATTGGGCGGGCAAGTGTGCTCTCCCAAATGAGGTATTCCCGGTCCGACGTTTTCTCCAAAGCGGCATTCCTGAAAAGCTCCAGAATTTTTACTTCCTTGTTCTGTTTTAGAACCTTCCTAATCTCATGTCCGGTATAAGAGTGAAACTTACTCAGAACTTTTTCGATTGCCTTGTTTTTGAGGAGGTTGATTACCAGATGAAGATGATTGGGCATGACACAGAAAGCATGAAGCTTCCAATATCCCTGTTCGCGCAGCCAGGTCAAAGAGTCGAGTATAATTCTAACCAGGGCTTCAGTTACGAATAAACATTTGTGTCCCGTGATGACGGATGACGTGAAGTAGAGATTTGTACTGCTTGGAAGCACCTTATATTTCATGACTTTTAATTGGTTTTAATCATATCAAAATTCAGCACTGAAGACCGCTCGGAAAAACGCCTTCGCTAAGTTGGTATGACAACATTCCATCTTCGGAGAAGACACCTTCCCACCTCTCAATTCGTTTCCAGTAGCATATAACATCAGCGGCAGAAATCGCTCGGCGGGACGCCTTCGCTAAGTTGATACTGTGTGACGCCTTCGCTAAGAGTCTCCAGCAAGCTCTAATGACAGCGCAGCGTAATGACTGTTGACTCGTAGACATCGCATTGTTAAACAATGAAACGCTACTCCGGGACGTTTGCCAACTCCCCGCGCATGCTGCGGGCCGTGGCAAAAACTCTCGCCGCCCAGGCCACAATATCATCGAATATGACATAGAATATCGGCATCAGAAAAAGCGTTAATGGCGTGCTGGTAAGCAGCCCGCCAACTACGGCTAACCCAACGGGCGAGTACATGGCAGAGCGACCTTCCTGCGGACCGAAAAACCCCGGGAATATCGCCGGCAAAACCAAAGGCATGAGGCCAATCACTGTGGTGAGTGTGGTCATCAAGATCGGGCGTATGCGATTCCGGCCGCCCAGCCGGATGGCTTCGCCACGCGGCAGTCCTTGGCGCCGGAGCTTGTTGATGGCATCGATCAGGATAATGCCGTTATTCACGACGAGACCGCAGACAACGATAATTCCCAGATACGCCATATTTGTGAGGTTCGTATTCGTGGCCCAGAACATGAAGAGCACGCCGATAAAGGCAAAGGGAACGGTGAACAAAATCGTGAACGGATGTATTAAGGATTCAAACAGAGCGGCCATGACGATATAAATGAATATAAGAGCGATAATGATCTGAAAGCTCGATTCCGATTCCATCTGTCGCATCAGCATCCAGTTGCGACCGAGACTCCAGCCGTAACCGGGCGGCAATTTGATCGAGGCCATGCGTGCGGTGATTTCCTGGCTTACACTCATCATGCCGACGCGGTCGGTATTGGCGAAAACCGAAATGTTCGTTTGCCGGTCTTCACGCTGGATCGATTCCGGTCCCTTTCGAACTTTGAAATTGGCCACCGAGCCGAGTTGAATCATTTCATCCCGGCTGCTTTGGAAAGCCATATTCTCGAGCTGCTGTAGATTCACGCGGTCTTCTTCGGCCAGTTGTACCAGAATGTTGACTTCCTTATCCTGAGTTTTGAATCGGGAGTTGGCGCGACTGCTCAGCGCCGAGGCGACCGACCTGGCCACCTGCTCGGAGGAGAGACCGTATCTCTGAGCGCGTACCCGGTCCACGCTGATGCGCACTTCTTCGTCTCCCCTTTCCATGGACGTGTCGACATCCTTGACCCCGGGAATCCCTTGCAGCAGACTCTTGATTTCTTCGGCGTAGGTTGCCAGCACGGCGGTATTTTTCCCCTTGAGCTCCACACTCACCCCCATTTGGCTGCCCCCGTGGCCGTGCATTCTTCCGACGCGGAACCGAATACCGGGAATTTCCGGTAAAACGGCGCGTACATCGTCGTACAAGTCGGTGGTGTTCTTTTTGGCTTCCTCCTCGGGTGTAAAATAGACGGTCAGGCTGCCACGGTTTCTGCTTTTGCGAAAATTGCTGGTGATTTGAGAAATCTCGAGTTTCTCTTTCTGGTTGAAAAAGATTGCCTCCACGGTATCAAACAGCGCCTGGGTTTCGGCCAAGGAGTAGCTGCGCGGAATATCGATATTTAAATCCATTCTGCGCTCGGGGGTTCTCGGGGCCCAATCCCGGTCGATATTTTGGTATAATTGCCAAGCGCCCCAGCCAATCGCGACGGCCATCAGCAAACCGGCAAATCTATATTTGATAACTTTACTTATGGCCAAACCATACGCATCTCCCATACGGATCAAGAACCGAGCCCTGGGCCTCTCCTTGCCGGTGAAGATTCGAGACGCAGCCAGAGGAATTAAAGTCAGGCTGATCAGGAGACTGGCCAGGGTCGCCGTGACAATGGCGACGCCAAAATCCCGAAACCATCTTCCCATTGTTGACTCGGTCATAAAAACCAGCGGCACAAAAACGATGACCGTCGTGAGGGTGGCCGCGATGACGGCTACGGAAACTTCGTGCGCGCCCACGATAGCCGCTTTGCGGGCGCTCAGCCCCTCCTCCTGTTTATGACGGAAGATGTTTTCGAGAACCACCACCGCCGGATCGACGAGCATCCCGACTGCAAACATCAGCCCGGAAAGCGAGACGATGTTCAAGGTGATTTGGGAGTTAAAGGGCGCCAATCGCAAGACGTACATCAAAAAGAAGGTGGCGATGATGGAAATGGGAATGGCGAACCCGATGATCACCGTGCTGCGAACCTTGCGTAGAAACACGAAAAGGACGAGATTGGCGAGAATCGCGCCGAAAAGGCCGGCCCAGGCAAGATTTGTCAAACTGTTTACGATCGCCTCCGACTGGTCGCGAACAATCTGCACGTTCAAGCTGGAAAACTGCGGCTCGTTTCGCATAGACTCGAGCACACTCTTCACGTTGGCGGCGACCTCCACCACGTTGGCTGTCGAAGCTTTGAACACGCGCAGAACGATGGCATCGTGGCGATTGAGTCTTTGGAAGTCCTTTTTCTCGGGGTAGTCCAGCTTAATTTCGGCGATATCTCCCAGAACGAGATGGGTTCCCCGGATCGGAACCTGTGCGATCTCATCGATGCTTTGAAATTCGCCCAGGGTTCTCACGGTGTATTTCTTGCCGCCATCGATGACCCAGCCCCCGGCGGTGTTGACGTTGTTGGTGCGCAGACTGCGGCTGAGGTTGAACACGTCGATTTGATGCGCCCGCATGCGCTCGAGATCCAGCTCTACCAAAACCTGCCGTTCGTCCAGGCCCCCGATGTCCACGTTGGCCACCCCTTCGATGCGCTGCACACGCGGCACGATAATCTTGTTGACAATATCGTACAATTCATCCTTAGGGCCGTCCCAAGCGAGGCTAAACTGAATCACCGGAATATCGGTGGACTGCCAACGCCGGATAAATACGCGTTCTACATCATCGGGGAGCTGCGGCCGAACGCGGTCCAAACGGTCGCGCACTTCCACCGCCGCCAGGCCCATATCCGTGCCACTGACGAATTCCAAGCGAACGTTGCTCTCGTTTGCCGAAGAAGTGGACGTAATTTTTTCCAGATGCGACACGGTGCCCATGATTTCTTCGATGGGGCGGGTGATCAATCTCTCGATTTCCTCAGGCGAAGAGGAGGTGTAGGGCACGGAGATGCGTACGGAATCGGAGGAAAAGTTCGGCAAGAATGCCAGCGGCAATCTTTGCAGGGCGAGCATCCCGAGCACGATGATACTCAGGATGACCATGAGCATGGTAATCGGCTTTTTTACTGAAAATTCGGATATATTCATGGACCTTAATCCTTTCTGTATTTCCGCTTATTTTAATGAAAACCAAGCAATCACTTAGCAGACTTCTTGTAACTGATTGATATTCCTGAACGACTAGAACGGTCGATAGTCGTTTCCATATTAGGCAAGCTCTTCACATAATCAAGAAATTCTCCTATACCTCTCATACTTCGATTTAAGACATTATGCGACGTATAACATCCTCCTGCCTCAAGATTAGGTAATACTGCGATCAGGTAATTCTTGTACCAGCTCTTATCTGCTATTTCGATTGTGACCAGTTTACCACCTGTTTTACTAGCTCCCAAGACATCCATATAGCCGAATGTCCTGTTGAAGTCCCTATCTCAAGAGCTTTTGTATAATGATTTTTAAGAATAAGATCGTATAATACCTTTCCGTCAGACTCGGGAACGTTCGTGTCTTTCCATTTGTATCTATAGCTCTGAAGAAATTTTTCTACTTTCTCATCAGTTTCTTTATTTTCTTCAATCTTCTGAGACAACACAGGATTTAGCAAAGAGACAAATAATGAGCAAATTGAACTTGAATTTTCGAAATTCTCTTTTCATTTTAAACACCTACGTTATTGTCTTTACGTCGACGTCTCAATCGACTGCTTTGCCATACCACTTTGCCATCACTTTTTCAGCGGGTTTATTTTGCGGGGTAAAGCGATCTCGCACCCGGCGGAATTGCCTCCTGCTCTTGGGAAACCATTTCCAAATATAAGACCCGGCGAACCAGTCCTTATTCCAGAAGGTTTGAAAGAACGCCTCATAACAATTAACCTGCGTTTGCAGCTCAGCCTCGCTGGCAGCATCGGAAGAAGACCTCAGCCACTCCCAGGGTTTGATGGCGCTGTCCGTCGTATTTTTGTAGCCTATTTCGGTAAAGAGAACCGGTTTACGGTATTTCTTCCGGACTTTTTCGATTGCTTCGAGGTGTGATCGCCACCCTGCCATCAGCTCTTCGATTGTCGGATTGTGCTTGTCTGACAACGGGAAGTAGGCCTGGATTCCAATGAAATCCAATTCGTCCCAGAATTTAACGTCTTCGAATTCTTCGTACCAATTGGCAGAGTAAGTTAACTTACCCGTATAAACTTTGCGTACTTCCGCGATGATCTTTTGCCAATCGCGCGGACGCTGCTTTATTGTCGCGTGCAGCTCCGTGCCGACGCTTAATGCTTCGATGCCGTTTTTCTCCGCCAGTCGAGCATAATGCAGGATAAATCTGCGATAGTTTTCAAACCAACTTTGCCAGTCGGCCTCACTGTCCATTTCTATATCGGAGCGCCATTTGCCATCGCTTCTATTGCGCAACCAGATGTGCGGCTTCAGGAGTGTTTTTATGCCGAACTTCTTTGCTAATCGCGTTGTGAGCTCAATCCCTTTATCTCTTTCGCCCCACAGGACTCTTCTTCCCCTAACCAATTCAAAGGTAGGTGAGTTGTAATCCTGCTGCCAGCCAAAGGGAGTTTGCGCAATCCAATCGACATGATTCTCAACGAGTGGAAGGAAATCGTCCTCTGCAACAACACCACTGCCAACCCAGCTCACACCCCGTTGCTTACTCCCGGACTCAACCGATTCATGATGCGGCGTAGAAATGGCAAGCAAGAAGATTGGGATTAAATATTTGCTCATTTTAAGGACATCACTAATTCGAGGATTCCGGCCGGTTGACTGCTTCGATATGGATCTCGATTTTTACCTCGTTCGCAACCACAAGACCGCCGTTATCCAAGGCGCGGTTGAACTTGACGCCGTAGTCCTTCCGGTTTATCTTTAATTCGCCTTCAACACCAATGCGCCGGCTGTTCCGACGGCCTGGAATGGGACCGCCAAGCTGGAACGGGATTTCAACTTCCTTCGTCACATCGCGAATGGTTAAATCACCAACTGCAATGTAGCCGTCCTCGCTTTTCTTAATTGTTTTGCTCACGAAACTGATTTCGGGAAATTTCTCGGCGTTGAAAAAATCGTCGTTGCGAAGATGGTTATCCCTTCTTTCGTTATCGGTATTGATACTCTTTGTCACGATTTTAAAGCTAACCGAGGATTGGGTCATATCCGTTTCATCGTAGAGAATCGTTCCGGAGAAATCTTTGAAATTTCCTTTCACTGTTGAGATCACCATGTGCTTCACAGCAAAACCGATGTAAGAGTGTACCGGATCGATATTATATTTGTCTGCAGCCCGTACACCGCTTGCAAGAAACAGAATGATAAATGGCAAAATGAGAGTTGATTTTGAACGCATAGCTCCTCCTAATTATTTAATGTTAATTGTTAATTGTGATTGCATAACGCGGCGAAGCCCCGCTGTCCTTTGTATATGATATTACCAGTAAAGTTTTGCACAAAAATGCAAACTTTTTAAGACCGCTATAAAAAAGAAAGCCACTGATTAACACAGATTTACACGGATAAAATGAGTAGAGAATGTGAAAATAGTACAGAACATGTCTTGTTTTTTTAAAAAGAATTTTTTGGAAAAACGGAAAAACATTAATTTCAAAAGGCTTTGTTTGTATCCGTGTTTAATCCGTACTACAAGCCGACAACATTGTGTTTTTTTAGCACAGTTTTTTTTAAGCCACTGATTTTCACGGATTAAACACGGATTATTGTTTTTTGTATTTTGCTTTAACTTTTCCAAGGATTTTCATCATTTACTACTTTGATGAAATTCGGCGTTTCCCTGAAGCAGTACGATTCTTTGTAGAATTGTTAAGAATTCCGTGTTCATCAGTGTGAATCCGTGGCTAAATATCTTTTTTTAGTTATAGCTTATATTTGGTTGCGGCTCTGCTGCGCTGAGTATAGTACTATTATTGACGGTCGGGGCAAACGTAAAACGTGCCTCTCAACATGGTGTTTTGGGGGAAGGGCACGTCTCACTTTTGACGTCTCACATCTCACAACAATCTTAGTGTTAGTTACGAGGTCTCCCCTGACCGCCGCGCATTTTTCGAAACATTTCACGGAAGAAGGCCATCTTTTTCTGTGGGTTATTTTTGAGGTCAGGATCCTCCTTCAGGCGTTTTTCATATTCTTTCTTAATGATGGGGTTCTGCATCAAACGCTCTTCCATTCGTTTTAACCGCTCGGGATCGACCGGGCGGTCATTTCCGGGCCCCATGGGACGGCCTTCGCCAGATCTGCCGCCCATCTGGCGTCCTTGCCCGGATGCACTGGCGGGAGATTCTTTGGTATCCCCTTGACCGGCAACGGCAGCCTCTTGCCCCGGAATTCTAATCGGTAAGCCCTCACGCAGACCCTCCTGGCCAATCGTCACCACCTGATCCCCGTCCTTCAAGCCAGAGAGAATTTCTATATCGTCTCCTGATGCAAAGCCAAGTTTTAGATTAACCTTGTGAGCGTTTCCGTCTTTGTAGATGTAGACCTGGTCTACGTCGCTTTCCAAAATTAAGGCTTTCTTCGGTACCAGTAAAGCATTCTTATGCGTTTCAGTCGAGATGAAAACCGAAGCAAACATGCCGGGCTTCAGTTTCCCCTGGTGCTCATCGATGTCGATGGTGACTTTGGAGGTGCCGCTGGCTGGATCAACCACCGGGCTGACCATTTTGACCACCCCTGAAAACTCCAGTCCGGGCTCGGCTTCAACGGTAATTTTCGCCGCTTGACCTTTGAATATCCGACCCATATCTTTTTCAGGGACATAGATTTTCGCCCGCAAGGGATTAAAATCCGCAACCGTAAAGAGAGACTGATTGATATTGACTCTCTGTCCAATTTCCACATTTCTGAGGGTGATCACGCCGTCGATGGGGGAACGCACGCTGGTGTAGTCTAATCGCAGCCGGGCTGCCTCATAGGCTGCTTTCGAGCTTTCATACTGCAAGCGGGTGGTTTCGTAATTCTCTTCGGCGATAAGATTTTTTTCGAGCATATTTTGGGCGCGCTGCAGGGTTGTTTTGTCGGTTTCTAAGCGCACTTCCGCTTGCATAAAATCGATTTTCAGCTCTGCTTCATCGAGCTGGGCCACCAAATCGCCTTTCTTCACCCGGGTACCCTCTTCTACTGGCAGCTTTACCACCTGTCCTGCGACTTTCGCCAAGATGTCCACCTGGCGCTGCGCTTCAATGGTCGTCGTTTGCAACAGAAATGTAGAAATGTCGCCTCTTTTTGCAACCGCCACCTGAACCGGGATGGCAGCCGACATCTGCGAATTCATGCCACCGGAAAACATTCCGCGGCCGCGTCCACTGCCGTTGCTCCCCCCGCCCTCGTCAGAGCCACAGTTTGTGAAAAACATAAAACAGATGGCTAAAAATAGACCGGTTCTAAAAAAGAACCGTTTGGCCAATATTAACCTGAGCATGTGCTTTCTCCGTTAATGTACTCTTAGGTGCTCCTTTGTTTTGTCGCGTCAAATCCAGCAGCTTAGTCCGTTGCCCTAGAGCGTATCGGCAATAGTCGTTTGGAACGCTCGGGGGGACGCCTTCGCTAAGGTTTCTATGATATTGTCTTTGAACTTGTTGCATTTTTTGTAAAAAAATATGACATATTTTCTTCGGAAGATTGCGGCTTTGCCACACTGGGTTGTCCGTCTTTGTGATTATAACAATGCTTTTGCATAAATGCAATTTTTTTCGATCAACCCGTGATTCTGACGATGAACACACGCTATCGCGCGATCAATCGGATTCGTCCTACGGTAAAGGGCGATCATCGAGAAAATTGCTATTGAAATCGAAAATACTTGCTCTATTGAAGTGGTTTTCCGTATCTTCATTCATGAAGAACGAAATGTTTTCCAACAAATTCTTCAACAATGCCCTTGTTCAACACACTTTATTCTGGCTGTTGTGTTTGGGCTTCCTCATCTTTCAAAGATACAGCATTTTTGATTCGGATATAGACCTTGACGACTTCATCAAGGTCTCGACAAAACTGTTCGGATATTCGATAGCGGTTTATCTCAACTTGAGACTTTTTATTCCGCACTTTTTTCAAAAGAAAAGATATTCACTGTTTTTTATAACCCTTGCCGGGTCTCTGCTGTTTTCCGGATTCCTGATCGATATGATGTATGTTTATGGTTTGCGTACACTCATCCCGCTTCGACATCGATTCGAGGGCCTCTCCTTTGCTCCCATATTTATTTTTTCGGTACAGACGTTTGTTTTTGTCGTGATCACAACACTGATACATTTCACAAAGGATTGGATCCAATTCCAGGACGTTTCCCTGAAATTCAAAGAAGTGGAAAAGCAAAAATTAGACGCGGAGTTAAAGGCGTTGAAGGCTCAGATAAATCCTCACTTCTTGTTTAACTCCCTCAACAACATCTATTCTTTGAGCCTCGATAAGTCCGACAAATCTCCAGAGCTTATTCTCAAACTTTCCGAATTAATGAGGTACATTCTTTATGAATGCAAAGATGATTACGTTCCGTTAGAGAAAGAATTGGGCTTCATCAACAATTATTTGGATTTGGAAAAAATCAGAACCGATGAAAAAGTGGATATTCGTTTCGAGACTCTGGGGGCGGTGAATTCACAACGCATCGCTCCGCTTCTGTTTATGCCTTTTATTGAAAATGCCTTCAAACACGGCGTCAATGTTAAACAAGATGACGCATTTATTAACATGACTGTCAATACCGAAGAGGCAGAGCGCCTGGTCTTCAAAATCGAAAATAACCTCGACGACTGGAGAGATCTCGAGAACGGC
>JBHHWX010000218.1:0-9712 GCA_046756745.1 bacterium
TATTAGGCACGGCATGAGATTGCTTCGGCAAAAAACGCCTCGCAATGACAACTATGTTAATAGTTTTCGTTCAAACTAGATAGCTGATTTTCGAATTAAATTGAGGAACATGTGAAATGGATGATCCCGCCCGCAGCTTAAAGTCTGGGTTGTTCTTTTTAATTCTGATAACTATTTTTATGTTTGACACCGGGTGCAGTATTTTCACAACAAAAGCAAAAGAGAAAGAACTGGTTGACAGCAAGATTTGTCCGGCTCTCGACGTCGGTTCGACAAAAGCATTTCTGAATAACGGTAACCGGGCGAGTTACGATCAACTTAAGAGCAGCCAGTCAAATTTTATTTTCACTTCGCCGCTTGTGAAAAACCCGCTTGACGGGAAGAATGTGATAGAACTCAGGTCCGCCCAAGTCCAGTTTGATTTTGAGGATGATGATGTGGATGTGGGGGACTTGGGCGGATTTTGGGCGCGTTGGAAAATTATCTTGGTCCCCTATGACGCGGATACGGAAAAGGATTTTAAAAACTTGAGTACCGATCTCAAGAAATTCTTCCATCTTTCTGAGTTTATCAACGGCTTAAAGTCCCGGAAAGACCGAATAGAAGTTCAGTTGTCCGGTCCTTTCCTGAAGTCAGGGTGCGAATGGGGCGATACGGATTTGATCGGCACTCAAACGCTCACCTACTCTAACTACGGCGTTTATGACTGGGATTTCTTTCCGGGCGTCGATCGGGTCATCGGCGTCATTTATGAAGGGGATGAAGGCGTGGGCGACGATTTCATCGCCTGGTTGGATATTTGGAAAACCAACGCCGAGATCGAAGTACGAGAGAACGGTAAATTTAAAATTGTCTTTAAAGCCTTGTCTGATGTTTCGATAGGTTCTTAAATCCGTGAGGAGAAACCAAATTTAAGGAGGGAGGACCCATGTCACTATTTACGCAGATCGTCATCGCACTGTGTTTTTACGGACTGCTGCTGATCGTCATACGTATCCATAAAAAGCACATTGAGGATCGTGAAAAGAAAGTATTTCTAACCTTATATCTTGTCTGGTCTATCTCGATGTTTATCGCCAATATCATTGGCTACAAAATCGGCATTATGAGCGAGCTTCCGATTTTGAACAATTTTTTGCACACTTTCGTGTGGATTGGGGTTTGTTTGAGCTGGCTTTATTTATCGGCCAGAAAAGAGCATATCGGAGTACAGTTTATCGCATTTGCCGTTTTCAGTCTTATCGTAAAATATGCCGAACAGAAAATTTTCGGAACCTGGGAAATGGGTCATTTTCTTAATTTGTTTCAAGGAAACGACGCCTATGTTATGGGCTGGTCTTTTGTAGACGGGTTCTATCCAATCCTTTCAATACTTCTTTTAAAGCTGTTCAAGTTAAACGTGTAGACGATGAGGTGGGAGTGTAGACAATTTATTCAATTCGCGACCATGACCATTAGGGAGGGATCATATGGAGCTGACAAAACAAGAAAAAAGACTGAGCACGCTTTTACTTATCCTGACTGGCTTGTTTACACTGGCTTTAATTGCTAATGTGTTGATCCCGTTAATTGTCAAGCCGGCGCGTGAATTTTTGCAGGGACATTTACCGTTCGTTGCCAATTCAGCAATCAAAATGAGTGCTTTGGCGCTCCTCGCTTTCAACGGTTTCATTAACGTCAGGCGAAATTTTGAAATGATAAAAATTCTCGTCTGGATTCATTTGATATCGATTCTCGTTCTCGTAAGTTTTGCTCTTTTTGCAGAGGCCGCTCCGGATATGCGAACCATGCTGTGGCTCGGGTTGGCCATGGACGGCGGCATTGGAGCGGTCATTCTGGTGTTTTTTGTTTTGGCAAATCGCAGCTTGAGCGCCATCCAACCGGCTAAGGGATTTGATGCTTTGAAAAAATTTGCTGCCGATACACGTGGATTTATTCGTTTTAAACCGCAACATTTTTCCCTTTCCGACATCCAAACCGATGCGCTGGCAAATTTAATCGATGCGGTCATCCCGGCGCCTGCTGAGAGAAAAGTTTCGCCCGAAAGACTCATCGAGCGTTTCGAAGAATTCATCAGCGTGGTGGATTCCGCGCCCCGGGACGCCATTAAAACCGCTCTCGAAATCATAGCGCCCTTTCTTACGATAATCGGCTTAAAGTCGGATACCATTACCCGGGAAGCCACACGGGAGAAAATGAAAGAGGCTCTGGAAGGTGAGGACCAGCGAAAACGAAACGCCGCGCGGTTGCTGCATATCATGATCACCTATCTTTACTACTCCGATCTAGCGGTGGACTCGCAGGTCGGCTACGTGCGTTTTAAGAAACGAGATTTGCCGCAGGCCGGCATTGCCACAGGTCGAAGCAAGTTTTCCGTTTACAACGCGATTCCAAAAACAGAGTACGACGTCTGTATTGTCGGCTCAGGTGTGGCCGGCTCCATCCTTGCGAATCGTTTGGCAAAGAAAGGGAAGTCGGTGCTGGTGCTGGAGGCCGGACGTTATTATCCCGAAGGCGCGGTGATCGACGATGAATTTCTGATGTTGGCGCATTTATACAAAACCGATATTTTCGGTTCGGCATTGGGAGGTTCGTTCCCGGTGATTCAGGCGCAGTGTGTCGGCGGCGGAGCTGTCGTCAACAACGCGGTCTGTTTCCGCCTGCCGGGTTGGGTAAAGAAAGGCTGGGATGATTTTGGGGCGCAATTAGACGATGCCAAATTAAAGGCCGCTTTCGATATTTTTGCCGATGAATTGCACATTCGTCCCGCCGATGAGGTGGTGCGAAGAAATGGCCGGCTGCAACTGAACCCCTCGCGCGATTTCTTTTTGCGGGGTATCGAGCGCCTCGGAATTCCGCACGGTGCCGGCGACCCCAACGAGTTCAAGGAAGGCTTCTACACGGTTCCGGTGAATATCGGAGATTGTTTGGGCTGCGGGTATTGTAATTTAGGCTGCGCGTACGAGCGTAAAGAGAACAACCTCAAACACTATCTTCCGGACGCGGTTCGAACCGGGCATTGCGATGTGGTGATGCAGGCCAAAGTCGACAGCGTGGCTACGGACTTTATCGGTAATGGACATTTAAAGGCCGATTATTTACGCGTTGAATTGGCAAATGGCGATCATGTTAAAGTCAAAGCAAAGAAATATATCCTCTCGGCCGGCGCCATCGCCTCTTCGGCGATTTTATTAAAATCGTTCAAAATTAGATTGCTGGGGACTCCAATCGGCGAGCGTTTTTCCGCAAACGCCGGATCGCCGCTGCATGCGCGCTTTAACGAGGTGGTTCATGCTTACGCCGGTCTGCAAATTTCCGACTACCTGTTGGAGAAAAACGGCGACGGTAGCTGGGACTGGTTGGCGGAGATCTGGTTTAACCCACCTGCGACCCAGGCCCAGGGCATCCCCGGTCACCTAAATACGCATTTCGAGCGAATGAAAAAATATCCGAATTACGCTGCTATCGGGCCCTTGGTAGGAACCGAAGCGGTTGGCAAAATCGAGCTCAATATCTTGAATCAGCCGGAAGCGAACCTCAAGCTTCCGCCCTCGGATATGAAGAAACTGAAGGCAGCGATCAAGCGCTGCTCAGAGATTTATCTGGAGAGCGGCGCCGAGGAGATTCTGTTGATGACAAGAAACGAGATGAGTTTGAAGTCGAAGGCGGATCTCAAACGAATCGACCGGGAGATCAAAAAGCACGATGATTTCCTGGTATTGAGCACCGGGCACCCTATGGGAGGCAATGCCATGAGCGACGACAAAGATCGCGGTGTCGTCAGTACCAACTTTGAGGTTCACGGCGTGGAAGATCTCTTCGTGTGTGACGCCAGTGTCTTCCCCACGAGTGTGAAAGTGAATCCGCAATGGACGATTATGGCGTTAGCAGAACTGTGCTCGGAGGAGATTCTGCGGCAAGTCTGAACATTCCGGGGGTTCGCTCACTGCAACGCGGTCATTTTTTAGAACGAAGGGAGGGGCTGACAGGAAAGCTCAAGTGCTATTTAGTAATTGAACGAAAAGTCGCTATTGCTTAACCAACACCCTTCGACTCCGCTCAGGGTGAAGCTAAATTTCTTCATGGTGAGCGGAGTCGAACCATGATTTCTCCAGATTTCAGGACTTTTCGTTCAAACACTATTTAGTGGTTGACCGACATTAGCCGAAGTTGATTTTATCCCGAACTCTATTGCTGAATTTTAACTTCAGACTCTGAAGTTTTACTTGTCCTTTTGGGTGGGAGACTGTCCGAAAAGGTTCTGACAAATTTGAGAGGGAAACTGACTCAGCTAGATACTGACTTGATATGATTGGCCCAAATGCTGATAGCTTTGCGTTTCGTCTTTGGCAAGTTTAGCCCTGATTTGTTCAAACATGCGAACCTGTTCTTCAGAATATAAACGCTCTCCACAGTGGAGACAAACCTCTGCCGGCACTTTGAGGACAGCGGTATTTTTGCCACCACGAATAAGTTTCTCAACTTCTTTTTCAACCATATCATTTCCACAGATGGGACATTTATCAAATGGTTTCATGATTTATTCTTTCTGATTTTGTAATCAATCCACAAACTAGGGTCTGGTCGGTAGACTGTTATTAGTACAGCCCATTTACTCTTTTCATTATATGCCCACACCGAGTGAATCGGTCCACCCGAAAATGTCTCCCCCAAAACAAGACAACTGGGAAAAGGCCTGTCTTTAGGGTAATCTTCAATGATTTCTCCGTGTAAAACTGAGAAATAGATCTCTTCGTATTTTAGATTGTCAGCTTGGGCTTCCTCGTCAGCATGGTCAGTAATTCGAATTTGCTTTGCTTGAATTGCCTCGATGATTTTGTTTATATCCATACTTCAGAATATACAACAATAAATGGATTTGTGCAATTATCTTCTTCTGTACGGCAACGATACCTTTAACAGTACGCGATGTTAGAAGCTCAAATACACTCCCCAATAAATTTCTTTAAACAATAAATATCTAGAACTCTATCGTGGGTTTGATCAATGTGCATTGCTTTGATTAGTTTAATCTCTTTTTCCAATTCATCAAATTCAAACGGGAATGGTTCTGGTCTCTTAGGGTGAGAAGAAATTGCACTATTCTTGTTAATCAGCATGTACCAAGAACCGTAGAGTTGATCCTCCTGTTCTACTAAAATCAAGTTTAATCCCCTGCCATCAGAACTTTTTAGATACCCCCAAGCCATAATTCTTTTGTTATCGTATTGTGGAAGCTCGAGTTGTGTCAATTTGATTTTGCGTCCGTAATCATCAACAACTCGCGCACGATAAAAATCTTCTTCCAAAATTGGTTTGATTCTCAATTCTATGTTATCTCCTGACGGTAGCAGCATTGAAAATCTGAAATCAAAATCTGGGACATGTAAATGAATCTTTCTCCCTTGATATTTTGAATTAAACTCTTCGACAAAATCTTGGAGAGGTTCGATTATTTCAGTCCTTAGTTGATAATGGATTATTTTGTTGAATTCCTCAATCTCTTTTTTTCTTTTCTCACGTTTCAGTTTTTCTTCATCAATTTCAGAGTCTTTCTGCAACCGCTTTCTTAGCAATTCATCCACAATTCCTGTATTTGCAGTTGGAGTTGAGTCTTCCTTTAGAAGAAGCTCTCTAATCTGATTCCAATTCTGGAAGCGGTCTCTAATATTTTTTTGAATCATGCCCATTATGATTTGAGAAAGGATTGGAGAAATATTAGGATTAATTGCATCGACCTCTTTAACTTTCTGATAGAAATGGGCATCTCTCCATTCCTGAATATCATTACCAGTAACCTCTAATGGGTGCTTAAGTGTGGCTAGTTCATAGAAAACAAAACCCATAGAGTAAATGTCCATCTGAACGGTGTTCTTTTCAAATTTCCATGCCTCAGGGGGCCAATATTGGATACAGCCGAATCCTTTTAAAGTAGATTTACGAGTGCTTGCTTCGACGATTTTTGATAGACCGAAATCAGTTATTTTGAAGACATTATCGGAGATTAAAATATTATCAGGCTTAACGTCTCTGTGCACAAGATACTGATTAACCGCTTCCATGCCGTCGATTAATTGTCTGAAAAAAGATTTCAATTGTTGATTACTAAAAAACTCCTGTGCCCGCAGCCTCTCAGCTATTATATCTTCAAGAGTTCCATCATCTGCATATTCCATGATAATGTAAGGAGGGAGATGGTCATGGACAGAACCATCGTGGAAATAGTAATACTTGATTACATTCTTGTGTGAAACCTTTGTTGCCAGACTACCTTCGTTCTTAAATGTCTTGAATGTGTCTTGGTCAGAAAATGGGGTTGGCAGAGTTTTTAGGGCGAGGATTTCTTCGTCTTCGCCTTTCTTTATTTTGTAAACGTGCCCAAAATTACCGCTACCAACAAAATCTAACACTTTGTACTCAACACCGTTAGCGTCAACTATGTATCCATCCGGCGTCGGCGGCAAACGGATGCCGGAATCGCATGGGTAGTTGCAAAAGGCCAGGAGACCCCTGCATTCGCAGGGGAGACACCACCGTCTCCTATTTTCCAGTACT
The DNA here is from genome assembly GCA_046756745.1 of bacterium. Lineage (GTDB taxonomy): Bacteria > Zhuqueibacterota > Zhuqueibacteria > Oceanimicrobiales > Oceanimicrobiaceae > JBHHWX01. The sequence goes on from JBHHWX010000218.1 coordinate 6,556, forward strand.
TTCGGGCTGTGTTTTTAAAAATCAGTTTGAGTAAGCAGCCATTGCAGCAATTTCTCGGATTGCTGTTTAAGTTCTGCCAGACTGCCCTCATTGCTAACCACATAATCGGCGCGGGGAAGGGTCTCGGATTCCGGCATTTGCGCCTGCATGCGTTGGATGATTTCTTCCCGCGAGAGAGGATTCCGTTTCTGAAGCCAGGCGACCCGTTTATCGAGCGGCGCCGTGACCACGACCACCGCGTCCAGCATTTTATCCAGTTGGGATTCGTAAATCAAGGCCGCTTCGACGCCGATCAGGGTTTGCCGTTCTTCGTCCGCGAGTCGCTTCGCTTTTTCCCGGATATGGTGCAGGACGTGCGGGTGGATGATCTGTTCAACGCGTTTGCGTGTGGCAGGATCGGCAAAAACGAGCTGGTTTAATTTCCGCTTGTCGAATTGGCCGGCGGCATTATAAATATCTTCGCCGAATTCTTTGACCAGGGCGTGTCGGATTTGCGGCAGGGTGTTGGTGAGCTCTTTCGCCAGCGGGTCGGCTTCTATGATGGGAACGCCTTCGGCTTTCAATAAATTACAAACGGTGGTTTTGCCGGAACCGATGCCGCCGGTTATGCCGAATAGGAACATGGATTAATTTCATTTTATGATTTTGAAAAAGTATCCAGAAAACCTAACTTAGTGAGGGCTTTGATGACTTTTCTTTTAGGTGCATCTATTGGAAATTTGGCCATTCGATTTCCACACCGGTTTCAGCGACAAATGCTTCCAGGACTGGCGGATCAAATTCTAAGAGGTCCACGCCAAAGCTCTCAACGTGAAACTTTATGGCTGACTTTACATCCGCAACAGCTTCTTCATAGGAGTCGCCTTGACCCACGACCACCCCTTTCACACCTAAAGGATAAGCAACGTATCCATCCGGATTTTTCTCGACGATAATTTTGATTTGACGCATGTTTCTCACCTCGGATTTCTGGGGAATAGAATCTAAAGAAGTTTGGATCTGCAGTTATTTCGATTACTAATGACTATTTTAGATCGATCATGCTCACCGATTTACATGAATGACCATTCGCGTGACATTCCCTTCCTTCGGGATATTCTTAAATTCCACTTCGTCTACCAGATTCTTGATCAAAAACATACCCCAGCCGCCGGCGTTTTCGCAGCCGTTGATCTGATTGTCGATTTTCGGGATTTTGTTTTTAGGGGGAAGCCCGACGCCTTGATCTTTAACGTTGACTTCCAAGCCCTTCTTGGTGGTCCGCAGTGTAACCAAAACCGAGGTGTCTTTCTTGAGACGATTGCCATGTTCTATAGCGTTAGTGCAGGCTTCCGAAACCGCGGTCTTCAAATCTTCGATGCGGCTTTCGTGAAAGCCCATGATACGCGCAACGGCCGCGGCGGATTCCATGGCGACTTTTTCATATCCCAAAACAGAGGGGATATGCACTTCAATAGGTTTTTCTTTTTTTGGCATAGCACTTCTGACAACTATTTTTGGTTACAAATAGACTCACTTAGGTGACTTTAACGATCACTAACGTGATATCATCTTGAAAGTCCTTGGCTTTGCTGTAATCCCGCATATCTTTTACCAAGTTTTCTATCATGTCATCGGGCGGTAACCCGGCATGTCTTATAATCGCATCCGATAGCCGATCAAAACCAAACGTCTCGTAAAAACCATCCATCGCGTCGACGATGCCATCGGTATAGAAAACCAGCAGATCGCCGGTTTGCAGATTCAGTCTCAATTGTTCGTAAACGGCGCTTCGGACGATCCCCAGCGGGAAACGGTCGCTGTTATCCGCCTGAGGGAGAAAAGTCACGTTTCCATCCCGCCAGAGAAAGGGCATGGTCTGTCCCGCATTGGTGTAATAAAACTTCCGGTTTTTCGAATCGAAAATGCCGTAAAAAAGCGCGACAAACATATTGTTTTGAATATCCTTATTCAAGCGGGTATTGACGAGATTCAACACTTCGTCGGTGCCGCGTTTTACCTCGGCAGCGAAACGGACTGCGCCCATGGCGGCCGTCATGACCATCGCCGCGGAGACCCCGTGTCCAGAAACGTCGCCGACCACCAATCCCAGTCGACCGTTTTCAAAATCGATGAAATCGTAAAAATCTCCGCCCACTTCTGTAGTGGGAACCGATTTCGCGCTGATCTGAACGCCGGCGATTCTCGGATATGTTTTGGGCAGCATTTGCGCTTGCATATCGCGCGCCACGTTGAATTCGTGCCACATGCGTGCATTTTCTTTCAAAGACCGCACCATGTTGTTGAAAGCGTCCGCCAGCATGCCGATCTCGTCTTTGGAGCGATGCTCGATGTAAACGTCCCAATTCCCCTTTGTAACCTCTTTTGTGGTATCGGTCAGCCTCTGAATGGGTTTAAACATTTGCCGGATAATAAAATTTACCAATAGAATCCCGACCAGGATCACCAAAACGAAAACTCGAATCAAGGTTGTACGCAGCGCATCCCGGCTGGCAAAGACATCTTTTTCGTAGCCGGTCGCTAAAATGACCCAGTCCCAGGGTGCAAAATATTTATAATATCCTATCTTTCTTTCCCCCTGGAGACCCTTAGCTGTGGTTTGCTGATGATAGTAAATGTAATTGGAATAACCATGCTCGTTGTCATGGGCTTCGATACTGTCCAGCATTGCTTTGATATGGGGGAACTCGTCTGTATAGATCGACTTACCGACGTCGGAAGGATGGATCAGCAACACCCCTTTCAGCGGCTCCTCATTTCGAAGCACTGCGATGTACCCATCTTTAGCGATGTTGATATGTGCAATCTCGTTTTTAAGCTCCTCTGATGGCTCCAGAGAATTTTTATAATGGCGATCGCATATGGCAAAGGCTTGCTCGGTTCGCGTCTCCAGCAATTCTTTAGCCAAATCTTTAATTTTCCATTTGGATTCACGGTAACCAAAGAAACCGGCCAAACCCACGGTGAGCATCAAAACTAAGATGGAAACAGAAATGAGTTTTACTTTAAATGACATTTAGTTAGATAAAAAAGATTTTGATTAAAAACAAGGACAAAAGTGCTTGATGTGTAATGGGTCAGTTACAGGAGTGTAATGCAGGCATCTCGCCTGCTGCTGTCCAAAAAGGGGAAAAGATGTCTTTGCGAGGAGCGAAGC
>JBHHWX010000219.1:0-9577 GCA_046756745.1 bacterium
TGTGACCGTGTAGGGGCCTCCAACTCGCATACCGGTGATGTTAAAACGGCCGTCGTTGCGTGCGGCTGCGCCAAAGGTGGTGCCGCTGGGATTGTGGACCGCGACTACGTTCGCGCCGACCAAAGCTTCGCCTGACTGTGACATAACGCTGCCGTTTAAGGAAGCAGTCGTGACGCCCTGGGCAAATCCCAGTACAGGCAGAAACACCAAAACCGTTATCAATAAAAAAGCGTTTTTGTTCATGGCATTCCCTCCAAAATTTGATTAGCCACTAAAAAAAATGGATTTGTAAATATATTGTTTCAAAAAAGTTTATAATTTCTTTCTCGGGAATCATCACCTCCTTAGATGTGTTAGATGCAGGAATCGGATTGTTGCTGAATCGAACTTCTGAATAATTTGATTGGATTTAATGAAGAGGCAGGACATCCATTCCATTACTCAACATCTACACCGGAATCTAACAAAGAAATCGTCAATAGTCAAGCCGAATCCATAAAAAATTGAAGAAAATGTAACGACTCTGCTCAAGCCGGAAATCCCAAATATCAAATCCCAAATCAATCGGACGTCTGACTGAATAATTTCAAACTGCAAATCACAACACCACGTGAAAAACTTTGTTTTTGTTTGAGATTTTGGAAATTGGGCTATGAGTTTTATCCGTCAGACGCTGGACTGACTTGTTATTTGGCTTTTGTGATTTGTGATTTCAAGTCTAAGGGCTATTTGGGCCGTTTTCGGTCAATCGAACTGTTTTCGGCAAACTACATGCCAGAGTGTTCGTGATTCCGGAAGAGTCTGCTTTTAGCCTAAAATCTACGATTTTCAATTGCAAAGAATGTTGCAGGTTGCAAAACCTGGCAAGAAATTGCAGAAGGATATGCAAGTTTTTTCACAGTAGGTGATTCAAAAGGTGACCTTCTCAATTGCTCAAAACATGTTAATGATGAAAGAATTCTATGCAGTTTTGACTACAAACAATTTTCCAAAAATCAAGAGAAGGTTACCTTTTTGTAGTTCACTCAAGAATTAACAAAGGCCGATACTCCAACATGAGTACCGGCCTTTTAATCGTTCTGGTTTCAAAAGTTTCTATCTGAGCTCATAAGCTAAATTAACCTGGAAGTTACGCTCGGGCCCGGGCAGCAGACCAAACCTGTTCCCGATCTGAAAATACTCTGCATTGAACAAATTGTTCATATGCAGGGACAGATTCAGATTGGATTGAGCAAACCTGAATTTATAGCCCAGGATGAGGTCGGCCACGGTCCATGATGGCAGCGTAGTGCTCGATTTTGAAGCCGCATCGGCAACCAGATCGTATTCTATGGCCACCTCGCTGTTGTCGGTCTTAATATAGTAGTCGTTGAAGTAGCGAATGGCGCCGGAGGCGTAGAAATGGCCTTTTGTGAAGTTGACGACACCGGCGACAATCAACTGCGGCGTCTCCGGTTCGATGTCACCTTCCTGAATCCCGAGGTCATCCTTTGCTTCCTGGGTGATATCATCGGTCCAGGCGTTCTTCATTTTCGAAACCGAAGTCGTCAACTCCAGCCCTGGCAACACTTCGGCGCCAGCGGCTATTTCGACGCCGCGATAACGGGCGCTGCCGACCTGAACATAGCGTCGCCCTTTGTAATCGTAACCGGGCTGGTTAGCCTTGGTGCCATCCTGTATCCGGAAAGCCTTGTTTTTGAAATTAATCTGGTAGAGGTTCACTTTTATGTTGACCTTTGACTGAGTGAGGCCGAATCCGAGCTCGAAGTCGTCCGAACGCTCGATAGGTAATTCTTCCTGCGGCTGGCCCAGGTTGAAGAAATACTTCACCCGCGGCTCATTATAAGCCCGGCTCCAGTTTGCGAAAAGATTGAATGCATCGGTGAAGTTGTAGTTGGCGCCGACTTTAGGAGCGAAGAAATTAAAATCGTTGGTAAAGTCGAGCAGGTTGTACCGGACGTCAGAATTATTGACAAAGCCATCATTGTTGCCGCCTTTGAGATTCTGAGTCAGCACGTAAGTGCCGCCAGCTACCGGTCGGTTGTTGCCCGATGGAAAAGCTTCCTTGATACGGTAGTGGCGCAGTGAAAACTGACCATCGGTCATGATCGACAGCTTATCGAATTTCCACAAAGCATGTGCAAAGACAGAGAAGTTCGGCTTGTAGCCTGTATAGTCGTAGTAGACGTCGCCTGCACGGAAATTGGCTTTTTCGCCTCCGACCCGGATGGATGTGGTCTCTTTACCAAAAGTGTTGAGGACCAGACCGTAATGACGCGCCCACCAGTATCGCCCTTCGGCGCCGACGCTCACCTCATGTCCCTTCCAGTCGGTTTTCAGTGAGGTCAGGAGACCGAACTGGTTATGAATGGAATGGTTACGGTATTGGTATTGGCCCGCGTTGATGATGTCCTGCATGTTCATCATTCCGGGCTCGTCGCCGTTACGCTTGATCAGGAAAGACGAATTAATATTTTCCCCGTAACCGCGACCGATTGTATAGAAGGCGGTGGTTTTCCAGAACGTTTTCGGACCCATCTGGCGGGTTAAGTGCGCTTCGAGCTGCGGCTTGTGAAACACATTATTGTCAAAGCTGACGAAGTTGTTGCCGATTACTTCCCCACCCTTATCTTTGTTGTTATGGCGCATGAACAGCAAATCGAGCAGGCTTGTACCGTCTGTCTCTCGTGAGGTCAGGCCAGAGTCCCCGTCCTTCACGTACGGGTGCGGGTTATAGTCGCGGCCGTACCGCGCCAGGTCCTTTGCTGAAAACGAAAAATAACTGTAGGCGTGATACTGAGGGGCGCCGTGCAGAACCAAGCGCAGGGTGCTCTTATCGTTGAGAAAGTTGGTGTACGTGAAATAGTACTGCAATCCGCGGTAGAAAGTATCGCGGCGCCAGCCGTTACCGGTAATATAGTTGACGCGGGCTAAAAAGGCGTGTTTCCCTTTCATCAATCCGGTATCAAAGTCGAGACCCAGTTTGAAGGTGTTGTAGCGGCCGCCTGTCGAAACCACCCTGAAGCTGCGTTCGCCTGCCGCTTCAGCAGTCAAAACATTTATGGAGCCGCCAAAAGCGCCGGCTCCGTACAAAGACGAGCCCACACCGCGTTGGATTTGAATCGATTTCGAACCGCCGGGCAACTGCCCCCAATTCGACCAGTAAACCTTCTTACTCTCAGGGTCGTTTTCCTCAATGCCATTTATCTGTGTCGAAGTACGTTGTTCATCGAAACCGCGGATGTAGACCTTAGAGTCGCCTAGTCCCGAGCCACCGTCCGTAGTTACATAGATGCCCGGAGTATTCTTGAACAAGTGCGGGACATCTTGCACGGTGAAGTTTGTGGCAATCTGATCAACGGAGATGTTGGTGAAGGCCACGGGCGTCTCCCGATCTTCAGCCCAGCTCGAGGTAACGGTGATCTCCTCCCCATAGATCGAGCTTTGGTTCAGCGAAAAATCAACGGTGGCGGTTTCGTCAACCACAACCGTCACCTCTGTTTGTGTAACCAGGAAACCAATGAATGAAGCTTTTAACGTGTAGGTTCCCGGTGGAACGTTCGCTATTGTAAAATGTCCGTCACTGTCGGCAGCAGCACCCATGTCGGTGCCAACGATCGTAATGTTCGCTCCCGACAGGGCATCACCCGTAACCTTGTCCGTCACTTTACCGGTGATCGTTCCGTTTTGAGCAACCAAAATCATGGGCATGCATAAAATAAACAACCACGAAATAAGTGTTTTCTTAGGCATAATACTCCTCCTCAAATTTTCCCTCGATGTCATTATCGTGCATAGATTGGCTCCGAGGGTGTGGAAACCAGCTATGCTGTCTTAACTACTAACGCTTTTATCACCTCCTTCTCAAAAAGTTAAAACTGCAACAATAGAACTCTCTTTGTTCATTATTATGTATGATTAAACTAAGGGATATTATTACAATTCTTCCTCGCAAGACGGAGCGGATAGACATGTGGTGAGTCGGCGGAATAAATAGAGAATAAACAAACAACAACTTCGTTCTAGATTTCATGGCAAATTCTCACTAAAACGGATAGAAGTTCTTCTAGCTCAGAGTGTTTGTTTTCAACGGGAAAGGTTTAACAATATCATTTTTGCAAAGTTTGTGCCATTCTCAATGTTGGTTTGTCAACACGTTATTTTAAGGCTAAATCCTCTTAATTGATAAAGTTCGGCTCGTTCTTAGGCAAAGAATTGCAGAGGGTTGTGCAAAATTTTTCATAGGGGCTTTATCTAACTCGTGTCTGAACGAAAACTCCTTCAGGGCTGTCATTCCGGCAATCTTTAAGCTGGAATCTCGTGGTTTCGAGGTATAACACTCCTGCTGTAGTTCTTTCAGTAAGAACATGTTCATGTTCTTAGAAGCAGGAGGTTCCCACGAAAAGCATGTGGGAATGACAAGAAAGGGCTGTTTTCTGTCAGACACTAACGAAACGAACTAAATTGATGCTCCGTGTCCTCAACGGCTCCCCCCCGTAATATTCTAACGCCATGCGGAATGGCTGGCAAAATCGCTTCCAAATTCTCCCGAACGCCTTTGGGGCTTCCAGGCAAATTGATGATCAGGGTTTTTTCCCGGGTTCCTGCGACGCCGCGCGAAAGCATGGCATGCGGGGTTTTCTTTACCCCGATCATGCGCATCACTTCTTCGAAACCGGGCACACGCCGTTCTATGACCTCGAGAGTCGCCTCGGGTGTAACATCCGTTGGGGAGAGTCCGGTCCCGCCGGTCGTTAAAACTAAATCCACTTTGATTTCTTCAACCAAACGGATAAGCTGCTTTTGAATCGTATCCTTATCGTCCGGGATGATGAGATAGTCAACCACGTCGGCGTCGATTTCCGAGATAAGTTCTTTAATGGTCTCTCCACTGGTATCGTCGCGCTTGCCCTGGCTGCCTTTTGTTGAGATCGTAAGGATGGCGGTTTTGATTTTCATAAGCTTATGTCTATTTTAGCCACGGATTCACACTGATGAAACACGGATTTTGTTCATAAGTGAGAAGCTTCGGAGTGCAAAACTTTAGTTTTGCACTGTTTCAATGAAAACCATCGGATGATTCATTTCAAAAAAATCCGTTGGCTGCTCATCCGTTGGGAATAAGAATGTGTTTGAATCGCTTGCTACGCCGTGTTTTTCCTTCGTGCTCTTTTCAAAATTAGACATTTATTCGAGTTTTGCAAGAACATTTCTCGAATTCTTAAAGCTGAATAATATCACTTACGTTGTTGAAAAACTCTGTCAGGGTTAATGCTATGTGCTCTATGCAGACATCTTTGTATGACTCTAACCCTGACAGAGTTATAAATCAACAGAATCATCACTTCCCCATCAGAAAAGAGTTGTTATCTTTTTTCTATTTTCATACATTTCTTATAATTCCTCATCCTAAGATTCTCCCTGAGTGACTAAGGTAAGTGAGAGCTATGCGTGAAACGGTATTTCTAAAACAAAACGCAGAGAAATGGAAAACATTTGAATCGTTCGTGATTGGAAAAGAAAAAACAAATCCGGACGCTCTGGCTGATTTTTTCGTTCAGCTTACCGACGACCTGTCTTATGCCAGAACATTTTACCCTAAAAGCACAACGACCCAGTATTTAAACGCGCTCACGGCCAAAGTTCACCAAGCTATTTATCGAAATAAAAAGGAAAGCACAAACCGTTTTTTTAATTACTGGCGAGTGGAATTGCCTCTGGTCATCAAAAGCGCACATAAAGAGCTGCTCTATTCATTGACGGTTTTCGTTTTAGCCGTTCTGATCGGTGTTGTTTCATCCGTCAACGACCATCGTTTCGTGCGGTTGATTTTAGGAGACTCGTATGTGAATATGACCCTGGAAAACATCAAGAATAACGACCCGTTGGCGGTTTACAAAAAGATGAACGCCATCGACATGTTTTTGGGGATTACGGTGAATAATATTCAGGTCGCTTTCTTTGCGTTCGTCATGGGAGCCCTGCTTTCGTTCGGGAGCGTCTGGATTCTGTTCAGAAATGGCGTTATGCTCGGTGTGTTCCACCATTTTTTTTATCAACACGGTTTGCTCGAATCTGTCCTGTCAACGGTTTGGATTCACGGTACTTTAGAGATAGCCGCGATCATCATCGCGGGCGGCGCCGGCCTGGTTATCGGCAACAGCATACTTTTCCCGGGCGCCTATTCCAGAAAGCATTCTTTCATGCTAGGGGCTCGAAAGGGATTGCGGATCGTGATCGGACTGATTCCGGTGTTTATCCTGGCCGGATTTCTCGAAGGCTTTGTCACCCGCTATACCAACATGCCGGCTTGGCTCAGCTCCACGATCATCCTATCATCAGGTCTTTTTGTTTTTTATTATTTTGTTATCTACCCGTATGGAAACCTTCGAAAAAATTGAGTTTCGAAAATCGCGCGATTTTTCCGGAATTATCAACGCCACATTTACATTTGTGCGGCATGAATTTAAGAAGCTGGGAAAGTGCATGATATTTATTGTCGGACCGCCAATCTTACTGGCAGCGCTTGTTTACGGGTCCGGCGACATCGATGTGCTTTTAGGAACACAACAGACCGTATCTGCGCAGTGGTTCTTATATTATTTCGTTTACATCGGGATTTTAATGCTTGCCGGCCCGCTCATGACCGGCGTCGTCTATCAATACATCGTCCTTTACATGGACAGAGACGACCCCATGATTGAGGTCAACGACGTCTGGAAAGCGGTGAAAAAAAAGTATTGGAGAATCTTGTTTACATTGGTCGGGATCGGCCTGGCCGTAGGTTTCATATTCGTTGTCAGCTTTGCTGTCATGGGAATTTTGGGGATGAATTTTGCTGCCTTTTTAGCATTCATCGCTTTCTTCTGTTTCGCAGCTTACCTGTATATTGCATTATCGCTCGCCTTGTTTGCACTTTTACGCGAAAATATTCCTATATCACAAGCCTTCTCCCGGTCCATTGAGTTAGTCCGGGGGCATTGGTGGTTTACGTTCGGGATATCCGTCCTCATGGTCATTGTGCAATATTCTTTATCGTTTATCTTTTTAATCCCTCAATATACGCTGACCTTCATTATTTCCGCCCACACATCTGATGGCGCCGCTATTTCGACCGGCTACCGGGCCGCCTTTGTGGCGGCGACATTAACCGCCAATTTCGGGACGTACACTTTTTACTGTCTTCCCTTAATCGCACTGGCCTTTCAGTACAACAATCTCGTCGAACGAAAAGAAGCTGCCGGGCTGTTGAAGGATATCCAAGCCATCGGTCAGGAGACGCCAGATGGGCCGTAGTATATTTTCGGGACCTGTGTTTGCTGCGGCGCTCATGCTGTCCTTGACCTTGACGGTAACTCACATAGCTTCAGCAATCCACCCGCACCCACTTGCCCGAAGGCGTCTCGCCGAGGGCTTGTCAGTACATCGTTGGTGTCGAGACTGCTCGGCGTGGACGTCTTTGCCTATGGAAAGATACTTGCCGACCGGCTTTCTATTTCGGGGTTCGCAACGACCCGCGGAAAAGCCCGCATACGATTCGTCCCGGATCCGGATTCGCCAGCCGGCTGCTGAAAAATTAACCGCTTTCCAATCTGACGAAAATTTCAATTATAACCGGCGGCCGCCGTTGACCAACACACTTTTCGATCGTTTGTTGCTATGGCTATCCAATCTGCTGCGATATTTGCCTATCCATACCATCAGCACGTTCTGGAATCTTTTAACATACTTGATATTAGGGGCTGCCATCCTAATCGTCCTTTCCCGGCTGCTGAAAACAAACATTCGCGGCTTGTTTTACAAAACAGGAGCGCCTTTCCCGCTCGATTTCAAAGAGGTCGAAGAGGATGTCTTCAAACTGAATTTGAAAGAGCTGATCGAAAAAGCTGTCAAAGAGAAAAAATTTCAAAGGGCAATTCGGCTTTCCTACTTGAGTGTTCTTAAAAGTCTCACAGAGAAGCATCTCATCGAATGGCGGCGCCATAAAACCAATGATGACTATGTGCGCGAGATGCACGCCAGCGAGTTTGCCGAATCTTTTATGGACGTGACCCGTGTGTTTGAATACATTTGGTACGGGAACGCCCCATTGGACCAAGCGAAATTCCAAAGGGTTGTCCAGCCCTTTGAAATATTCATCCGGAGCCTGCAAGAAAAGTCATGAGCGTCATCAAGAAAAATGAAATCAAATTTATCGCCGTGTTGGGGCCGACAATTTTGATCGTGTTGGTCATTCTGCTCTTGACTCCGGAGTCGATCAATTGGATGCCGAGTTTTTCTAAAAAGCACAAGATTCCATACGGAAATTATATTTTATATTCCCTTTTACCGGATGTTTTTCCTGGCCAAGCTCTCTCAACAGCGAGCCGCCCGCTTTACAATGTTTTCTCCGAAGACTCATTGCATCATACCAATTACCTGATCATAAATACGCTCTTTAACCCGGATAATTTAGATAGCCGGGAACTGTTCAAATTTGTCGGCAGCGGCAACTGTGCATTTATCGCGGCACAGACCTTCCGAGGACAATTTGCCGACAGTCTTGGAATTCAGACAAACATCGACGTCATCTTGAACGACTCTTTAAATATTAATTTTGTCAACCCGGCGCTGCGCGCACACGAAAATTATACCTATCGAAAAAATACCGTCGGCTTCTATTTCTCTCGTTTCGATAGCTTGCAAGCCACTGTTTTGGGAGTGTCTAACAAAAACAACGTTAATTTCATCAGATTGCCTTTTGACCAGGGGGTGTTTTTTCTTAGCACGATTCCCTTTGCATTTACAAATTACAACATGTTGTTTCGCAATAACTCGGACTACGTTTTCAAAGCGCTGTCCTATCTTCCGCTTCAGGACATAATCTGGGATGAATATTACAAAGAGGCAAATCGCTTAGGGGGTTCGGCGCTCAGGTTTATCCTCAGCACCGAACCGTTGAAATGGGCTTATGGCGTCGCCATCGCCGGCATGATCGTGTTCGTTTGTTTCGGGGCCAAACGGCGTCAACGCATCATTCCGGTTTTGAAACCGCTGCCAAACACGACATTAGAGTTTGTGGAAACCGTCGGCAGGCTGTACTATCAAAACGGCGACCACAAAAATTTAGCCGAGAAAAAGATTACCTACTTTCTGGAAAGCGTGCGCAATCGATTTCATCTCAAAACAAGTCGATTTCCGGAACCCCTGCTTGAATCGGTAGCTGAAAAATCGGGCATAGCAAAGAATGAGCTTAAAAAACTGTTCGATCAAATCACGGCCATACAAGCGCAAGACACGATCTCGCAGGAACAGTTGAACAATTTGCATGAAGATATAGAGGATTTTTATAAAAACCATATGTGAGCTTGAAAAATAAGTTTTTAAACGCAGAGTACTCAAAGAACTCAGAGAAAGACGATTTGTCTGGTGAAAGACTTCGATATAGATATCTGACTCTTATAACTAACATTTCTCACTTGCTTTCACGTGTCATTCCGACCAACGGGAGGAATCTGAGTCTTGGCGTGCTAAAGATTTGAAGGCTAAGGTAAATTCTTCAAGACAATCCGAGCTTCTCATTTCTCGCTCCGCTCGA